>CAMPHX010000104.1 GCA_946886085.1 uncultured Flavobacteriales bacterium
ACAATTCTTTTGCTCTTCCTAAAAAAGAATTTGAATTATTGGCGTTGTTAATGTCAAAACCCGGAAAAGTGTTTACCCGAGAAGTAATTTTAGAAAGCATTTGGGGAACAGACGTGGTGGTTGGCGATAGAACCATTGATGTACATATTAGAAAATTAAGAGAAAAACTAGGCGATAAACACATAGAAACCATTAAAGGTGTTGGTTATAAGTTGAAATTAGTCGAATAAGGGCTCAGTTTTCAACTTATTTTATGCTTATTTTTGCTACTAATGAAAGAATTAACCCCAAAAGGTATTGCCATAAGAGTAGCTTTTTTAATTGCTACAATAGCTGTTGCTTCGTTATTTATAGGCTTACTTTTTTTTGATTGTAACCTTCCCATTTATTTATTCTTCCTACTTTTTATCATTACGTTATTAACAGGTTACTTTGGTTTTTTATATGCTCTTGAAAAATTTATTTACAGAAAAATAAAACTCATTTACAGAACTATTCACAATCAAAAACTAAAGAAAGATGGTGAAATAGAAGACCTCAACTTTAGCGATAATATTATTCAAAAAGTACAACAAGATGTGTTGGATTGGGCAAAAACCAATCAGCAAGAAATTACTCGATTAAAAACATCAGAAAACTATAGAAGAGAATTTGTTGGTAATGTATCTCACGAACTTAAAACGCCTATTTTTAATATTCAAGGGTATTTATTAACGCTTATTGAAGGTGGTATGGACGATCCAACCATTAATAAAGATTATTTGGTTAAAGCCAACAATAGTGTAGAGAGAATGATAGACATTATTGAAGATTTAGATGAGATTACCAAGTTAGAAAGTGGTAGATTGTCTATGAAAATAGATAAAACAGATATTGTTGAACTAGTTAAAGAAGTGGTTGACTCCCTCGAAGAAAGAATAAATAAAGCAGGTGTTACCGTAAAAATACAAAACCAAGATAAACCTATTTGGGTAATGGCCGATGCGAGAAAAATAAGTCAAGTATTAATCAACCTCATTATTAATGCTATTAAATATGGGAAAATTAACGGCACAATAAGAATTAAATTTTTTGACATGCACGATAATATTTTAATAGAAGTAGCCGATGATGGAGAAGGAATTGAAGCCCACCATTTACCTCGTTTATTCGAGCGATTTTACAGAACCGACAAAGGTAGAGCCAGAGAAAATGGCGGTTCCGGATTAGGACTTTCTATTGTAAAACATATTGTTGAAGCTCACAAACAAACCATAAATGTAAGAAGCACTGTTGGCGTTGGTTCTACTTTTTCGTTTACCCTTAAAAAAGCCAAATAATTAGTAATTTTGAAACTCTGTTAAAACAAACTCACTAATGGCTATCTTACTAAAAAACGCCCAAATTGTTAATGAAGACAATATCATCAAAGGACATATTTTTATTGAAAATGAAATTATCAGTAAAATTTTTAATGTTCAAGATGATATTAGTTCATTAGCCAATACTGCTGAAATTATTGATTTAAAAAACAAACATGTTTTTCCGGGAGTAATTGACGACCAAGTGCATTTTAGAGAACCCGGATTAACCCATAAAGCAGATATTTATACAGAATCTAGAGCTGCTGTTGCCGGTGGTATTACCGCTTTTATGGAAATGCCGAATACTGTTCCAAATACACTTACTCAAGAATTATTAGAAGAAAAATATGCCATTGCTGCAAAAAATTCTGCTGCCAATTATTCTTTTTTTATGGGAGCTTCCAATGATAATTTAGAAGAAGTGTTAAAAACCAACCCCAACAATGTTTGTGGAGTAAAAATTTTTATGGGCTCTTCAACAGGCAATATGTTGGTGGATAAAAAAGAAGTGTTAGAAAACATTTTTGCCAACTGTAAAATGCTTATTGCCACACATTGTGAAGATGAGGACACCATTATTGCCAATACCGAAAAATACAAAGCAACATATGGAGAAGATGTTCCTATTGCTTGTCACCCCGAAATTAGAAGCGAGGAAGCTTGCTACAAATCTTCCTCTTTTGCAGTAGAATTAGCAAAAAAACACAACACCCGATTACATATTTTACACATTTCTACAGCTAAAGAATTAGCTCTTTTTGATAATACTTTACCACTAAAAGATAAGCGTATTACTGCTGAAGCTTGTGTCCATCACCTTTGGTTTTCTGATGAAGATTATGAGGAAAAAGGAACGTTGATTAAGTGGAACCCGGCAGTAAAAACGGCTCAGGATAGAGATGCTATTTTACAAGGAGTGCTAGACAATAAAATTGACGTAATTGCCACCGACCATGCTCCACATACCTTAGAAGAAAAATCAAACAGTTATTTTAAAGCTCCTTCAGGCGGCCCACTAGTGCAGCATGCATTAGTCTCTATGCTCGAGCATTACCATAATGGCAAAATTAGTTTGGAAAAAATTGCTGAAAAAATGAGTCATGCTGTTGCTGATTGTTTCCAAATTGAAAAGAGAGGCTACATAAAAGAAGGATTTTTTGCTGATTTGGTAGTAGTGGATATAGATAATCCTTGGACAGTAGCCAAAGAAAACTTGTTTTACAAATGTGGTTGGTCTCCTTTTGAAGGAACAACTTTTAAATCTAAGGTATTACAAACTTTTGTAAATGGCAATTTAGTTTATAATTTTGGAGAGATTGATGACTCCATTAGAGGGAAAAGACTGACTTTTAATCATTAAACTTTATATGAAAAACTTTATGAAATCACTAATCGTTTTATTTTTTACCTTACTGTTTTTTTCGAACTGTAGTTCAACCAAAAACTCAACAACTACTGAAGGTATAACTACTCCCAGCCAACAAGCAACTCAAGACAAACCTCAAATGGACTCAAGTGGTAAGTTTGTAAAATAAGTTCTCTTCTTTGCGAGCACTTAGCATCTTGTTGTATTTAACGTTATCCTCCCAACTTCTGTGTTAAAAAATTAAGCTATTCCATCATTTTTCATCATCTTTGTCAACGTAAAAAATTTATCCTAAAAAAACATGAACAAATTAATCTTATCACTTTTAGCTTTACTCTTTATTTTAGGTTGTAAAACCACCGAAACTATTACACTTCCTGAGCAAGTAATTGAAATTGAGAACCCGTTTAAAACTGAGCGACCTGTCTATCAGGCTGCTTACACTAAAAAATTTGATCTTATTCATACCAAATTAGCTGTAAGTTTTAATTGGGAAAAAGCTCACCTTTATGGTAAAGCCGACATTACTTTACGTCCGTATTTTTATGCTACTCAGCAATTAGAATTGAATGCTCGAGGAATGGATATTCATAAAGTAGCATTGATTGAAAACGGTAACAAAAAACCTCTGGAATTTACTTACGACAGTTTAATCATAAACATCGCATTAGATAAAATTTATACCAGAAACGACACACTTACTATTTTTATTGATTACACTTCTAAACCTGAAGAACTAAAAGAAGGTGGCAGCAGTGCCATTTCATCTGATAAAGGCTTGTATTTTATTAATCCTAAAGGCGAAGAGAAAAACAAAATGCCACAAATTTGGACACAAGGAGAAACCGAAGCCAACTCCGCTTGGTTCCCTACTATTGATGCTCCAAATCAAAAAACTACTCAAGAAATTGCCATTACTGTTGAAGAAAAATATGTGACCTTATCCAATGGGATGCTTACTCATTCAGAACTTAATGGCAACGGTACCCGAACAGATTTTTGGGAGATGGATATGCCTCACGCTCCTTATTTATTTATGATGGCTATTGGCGAATATAAAATTGTAAAAGACAAATGGAGAAACATTGATGTTGATTATTATGTAGAAGAAGAGTATGAGCCTTATGCCAAAGATATTTTTGGTAAAACACCTGAAATGCTGGAATTCTATTCTAATGTATTAGGAGTAGCTTATCCTTGGCAAAAATACCATCAGATAGTAGTTAGAGACTATGTTTCTGGCGCTATGGAAAACACTACAGGTGTTATTTTTGGAGATTTTGCTTACCAAACTAAGAGAGAATTGATTGATGGTAGCAATGCAGAAGATGTTATTGCTCACGAACTTTTTCACCATTGGTTTGGCGATTTGGTTACCTGCGAATCGTGGGCTAACTTACCACTTAATGAATCGTTTGCTACTTATGGAGAGTATTTGTGGAATGAATACAAGTATGGTGATGATAAAGCAGATCAAGGACTCCAGTCCGATTTGAAAAACTATTTACTTCAGTTAGCTCAATCCGGACCAAAAGATATGATTCGTTTTGATTATAAGGATAAAGAAGATATGTTTGATGGACATAGCTACCAAAAAGGAGGCAGAATTTTACACATGCTTAGAAACTACATGGGCGATGAAGCTTTCTTCACTTCATTAAAAATATATTTGGAAGAAAATAAATTTACAGATGTAGAAATGCATCAACTTCGTTTAGCTTGCGAAAAAGTTACCGGAGAAGATCTCAATTGGTTTTTTAATCAGTGGTTTTTTGATAAAGGACACCCAGTATTGGATATTAATTACGAATACAATGATTCTTTGGGAATTCAATATGTTTACATAGAACAAAAGCAAGATTTAAAAGTTGCTCCTATTTACAAATTACCTATAAAAATTGATGTTTTTGCTAACGGAAAAATAAATTCCCATAAAGTGGTTATTGACAAAGTAAACAACACTTTTGAGTTTGAAACTTCAATACCAGACTTTGTAAATGTAGATGCCGATAAAATGTTGCTTTGCGAAAAAAATGATAATCATTCATCTACCGAAGAGTGGGCATTTTTATACCAACCAACCAAAAATTATGGTAGTATTAAAATGAAGTATTTAGATAGATATGAAGCTATTGCCATGTTAAAAAAATCGAAAGATGAATTAGCAATAACTACTATTATAAAAGCATTAGACGATAATTATGAATACTTAAGAAGGCAAGCCATTGGAGCATTAAAAAACGCTGCTAAAGCTAAACCGGAAATGGTAAAAGAAAAATTATTAGCAATGGCAAAAAATGATAGCGACTCTAAAGTAAGAGGAGATGCTATTGCTGCTTTAGTTCGTTATTTTGAAAACGATAAAGCAGTAACCGATGTTTGTGTTAGCGGAATGGAAGAACAATCGTATTATGTAATTGGTGAATCGTTACTAGCCTTATCTAAAAACAATGGTTCGTTAGCCATGAAATATGCTTCAGCATTCGAAAAAGAAAAAAACGGGAATATAGTTTCAGCGATAACCACCGTTTATGAAGAACACGGAACAGAAAAAGAATTGGATTATTTCATCACTAAAAACAAAGAAATATCAGGGTTTGAAAAATACGGTTTTGCAATGTCAACTACTCGTTATTTAAAAAATCAAGATCACGAAACCGTAAAAAAAGGAAGTGCAATTCTTAAAGAAACTGCATTAAATGAAAAAACTTGGTGGATTAGAATGGCCGCTATAAATGGAATATCGGACTTAGAAGCAATGTATGCTAACCGAATTCATATTGCTGAACAAGAAATAAAAGAAGCTGAATCCGGTTCTGAAAACGAACAAAAATTAAGAACCAATATCGATAAAGACAAAAATGTTCAGCAGCATTTAATTGAAATATTAAATGAAATTAAAGCTAAAGAAGAACACCCAAGATTGAAAGCAATGTTAGGAATAAAAGATTAACTTTATACCAACCAAAAAATATAAAATTATGAGAAATACAATTATACTTATCTTAATTCTACTATCAAACATTGTCTTTGCTCAACAAGTTAAAGTGGAGAACGCAAAATATAAATTTAT
>CAMPHX010000105.1 GCA_946886085.1 uncultured Flavobacteriales bacterium
ATTTTTTTGTTGCTCAACATTCAGCTTAAAACCTCCATAAGGTTCATAGTTTTTTAACTCAACAATTGATGCGGGCAAACTAAAACCATTAGCTACTAATGCTTCAATTACATCATTCATTACTTGAGAACGAATACTGTTGTGAACAGATCGTTTCGTTGATTTAAAGGTATCTATCCAAATTTTCACATTTATATTAATAGTATTTGTAGCCAGTTCACTAATTGCAATTATAGGCTTTTTGTCGTCTTTTAAAACGCCTTCAACATTATTTATCGTTTCAATTATCAGTTTTATTGCTTCTGTAGGATTGTTTTCATAGGCAATACCCACTGTAAATTCGTATCGTAAAAAACCATCAATGGTGTAATTATATAATGGATTTTTAAGGATGATAGCATTTGGTAAAAAAACATCCTTTCCATCGGGAGTTTTTATAAGTGTTTCTCGTATGCTAATGTCTTTTACATGCCCTGTAATACTATTTATTTCTATTAAATCATCCAGCCTAAAAGGGCTTTTAAATGCCAGAATAATTCCTGCCAAAAAGTTTTCACCAATATCTTTTAATGCAAAACCGATTACAAAAGTTAATAATCCGGCACCGGCAAGTAACTTATTGGTAAAAGAACTCAGTCCAAGTAAATATAGAGTAGTAAAAACAACAATTGACTTAAGAATAAATCCGACTATTTGTGAAGTAAAATTAGCCGTAATATGATTAGGTGATTTTTTTATCAACCGCAATTTTACTCTACTTTGTATGAAATTAGATAATATAAATCCTACTATTACAAACAACAGGATGAAAGCAAGGTTGATGTAATTTGATTGGAAGTAGTGAATTATATCGTTATAGAATTGAATGGTTTTTTCCATATAGTGGAGGTGTTGTATAGTTGTAATTTATAATTCCTGTCAAGATATACATTTTTTTACAAATCACCTAAAGGGCTTTTTACAACCCTATAGCAATACCAAATCTATATACCGGGTTTTGCTGAATGTAAAAAGATTCTTGGGTTTCATTTAAGTTCCAAAGTACCATTAAGAAAAGGTAGGAATTACCTCCCAAGCTTTGTCTTAACCCACCGCCAACATAAAAGTTATAGATATTAAACCTTTGGCGATTAAATTTTTCTACATTAATTATTTCTCCTTCTACATGAGCGACTAGTGGAGCAAAATCTACTAAATATTGTCCGAAAACTCTACCGCCATAAATGCTGGTGCTAAAGTTTATAAATTTATCATTATAATAAATGTAGTTGGCACCAACACCACCAATAATGTTGGGAGTAAAATAATATCCTGCAACAGGAGCAATTTCAAAATAAGTAATATCTCCAAAGGTAGCACCAATGTTTCCACCAATGGTTACCTTGTCCCAGCTAAAGCCTCTGTTTTGGTTTTTGTCGTTATTGGTTGGTGTATCGCCATAAACATAGGTATCTTCATCCTGAGCAGTAACAAAGGAAAAAGAAAATAGTAAAACAATAAAAAATAAGGTCTTTAATGCGGACAACATGTTCATAGTATAGTGTTTAATTTCTGAATTCAAAAATAATAAACATTTTATGAATTAGTAATTTAAAGCAGTTTGCTTTTCAAAACCATTAATTTTTCTCTAGTCATTTCATGTATAGAATAAGGAATTCCGCCCATGCCAATTCCTGAAGCATCTCTACCACCAAAAGGCATCCAATCTACTCTAAAAGCGGTATGGTCGTTAACCATTACAGCCGTAGCATTCAATTTTTTAACTGTATCTAAAGCTACATCTATATTTTTGGTAAATACAGCTGCCTGAAAATGAACATCTAAACTGTTGGCAATTTTTATAGCTTCTAATCTGTTGGTATAACTGTAAACACAAACTACAGGGCCAAAAATTTCATCGGTAGAAACTTTTGCATTAGCTGGAGGGTTTAATAATACGGTTGGTTCAAAGCATGTTTCAGAAATCTTTTTACCTCCACAAAGTACTTTAGCTCCTTTTTCTATGGCTTCATTTACCCAAGCTTCCACTCTGTCGTTTTCCTGAGGTGTAATTAACGGACCAACTTCTGTTTTTTCATCTAAGGGATCTCCAACGATTAGTTTTTTAGCTTCGGTAGCTAATAATTGAGCAACATTTTCACAAATAGATTCGTGTACAAATACTTTTTGAACAGAAACACATACTTGTCCGGCATGATAAAATCCACCTTTTGCCAAAGCAGGAATTAATTCTGTTAAATCAGCATCAGGTTCAACAATAACAGGAGCAACACCGCCATGTTCTAACGCACATCTTGTTCCAGGAGCTAGTTTAGATTTTAAACTCCAACCCACACTTGCCGAACCGATGAAAGAAAAATAATTTATTCTCTTATCGGTAACCAAATAAGTTGCAGCTTCTCTATCGCAAACAGCAGCCTGACACCAACCTTCGGGCATTCCGGCTTCTTTTAAAATTGCTATAAAATTTAAGCAAGAAAGTGGAGTAGTGGAAGCAGGTTTAATAATTACCGGACAACCCGCTGCAAAAGCTGTTACCGTTTGGTGAATGGTTAAATTTAAAGGATGATTAAAAGCACTAACAGAAGCAACAACACCAATTGGTTCTCTGCTTACAAAAGCCATTCTGTTTACTGATGCTTGAGTTAATCCCATAGGAATTTCTTCTCCTTTTATTTGAGCAATATGTTCGGCTGCTAATTTTACTCCGTTAATGGCTCTAAGCACTTCAACTTTAGAATCTATATAAGGTTTTCCACCTTCTTGAGCTGCAATTTTGGTCAATTCCTCTACACGACCTTTCATTATTTCTGCAGTCTTTTCTAAAATAGCAATTCGCTGATGTGCCGGTAACCAATTAGACTGGTCTTCAAATAAAGCATAAGCGGTTTGAAGCTGCTTTTCTACTTCATTTTTACCTATTACAGGAATTTCTTTTATTAGTTCTAAATTATAAGGAGATACTACTTGTAACATTGTTTTGTTATTTGTTATTAGTTAATGGTTAATTTCAAATCACGACCTCTACAAAATACACGTTTTTTCTTTTAAGATTACATTTAATATAGAGTGATTTAAGGAATAATCTACCGCTAAATCAATAAGATGTACGCCATCGCTATTTAAACACTTTTCAATGGTTGCTACTATTTCCTCATCGTTGGTAGGTCTGTGTCCTATTGCTCCGTAGCTTTCTGCATATTTTACAAAATCGGGGTTGGCATAATCAAGTCCGTAGCTTTCAAAGCCCATTCCTTCTTGTTTCCATTTAATCATACCATAAGCGTTGTCATTTAAAATGATAACTACCAAGTTTAATTTTAAACGAACTGCCGTTTCCATTTCTTGAGAGTTCATCATAAAACCACCATCACCACAAACAGCTACCACTTTTCTTTCGGGATAAATTATTTTTGCCATCATGGCTGCAGGCAATCCTGCACCCATTGTAGCTAAGGCATTATCTAACAAAAGCGTATTTCTTTGGTAACATTTGTAATTTCTTGCAAACCAAATTTTATAAATTCCATTATCAAGCGATACAATTCCATCATCTGGAATAAGCTTTCTCATTACATTTACCAAACGTTGAGGCAAAACAGGAAAACGTTTATCCTGAGCATATTTGGACAAATGCATTTCTACTTCGTTGGTAATTCTTTCATAATAAGAAAAATCCCAATTGGGTGAATTAGTAATGGTTTTAGTCATTTGTTCAATGGAATCATCAATATCTCCAACTACATTTAGTTGAGGGAAGTAAACAGCATCTA
Organism: uncultured Flavobacteriales bacterium; assembly: GCA_946886085.1. The sequence goes on from CAMPHX010000105.1 coordinate 3,774, forward strand.
CTTGAGCAGGAAAGTAATTGATATGAATAACTTTTGTGCCGCCATGTTCCATAAAAAATGGTGGTTTTTCAATTACATCATGACCAACATTAATAATTAAGTCTGCCCTGTTAATGGCACAATGTAAGAAATCACTATCAGAAAGAGCTGCTGTACCTAAATAGAGTTTATGTCTTTCGTCAACAACACCTTTTCCCATTTGAGTATTGAAAAAAGGCATACCTGTTTTTTCAACAAAATCGGTAAGGGCTTTACTTGTATTTTTTCTGTTAGCTCCTGCACCAATTAATAATAATGGCATTTTAGCTTTTTCTATCATTTCTACGGCTTGCTGAATTACTTTTTCATCAGCAGTAGGAATTCTACAATCAGATACTTCAAAAACCTGATTAGCAACATCTTCAATAGCAATATCTTCAGGTAATTCTAAATGAACAGCTCCCGGACGTTCTTCTGTTGCCAAACGGAAACACTCTCTTACCAAAGGAGCAATATTATTAGCATTTACAATTTGCTTGGTAAATTTGGTGATAGGTCGCATTAAATCAACAATATCAACAATTTGAAACCTGCCTTGCTTACTTTTTTTGATAGGCTTCTGACCTGTAATCATAAACATGGGCATCCCACCAAGTTGAGCATAAGCTGCTGGAGTAACAAAATTAGTTGCTCCGGGACCTAAGGTAGCAATACAAACACCAGGTTTTCCCGTTAACCTGCCGTAAGTTGCTGCCATAAAACCCGCACCTTGTTCGTGTCGGGTAATTATAAGTTGAATAGTTGAATTTTTTAAGGAGTTAAGAAAATCTAAGTTTTCTTCACCCGGAACACCAAAAATGTATTTTACACCTTCGTTTTCGAGTGCTTTAATGAATAAATCAGATGCTTTCATGTGATTATAATTATTGTTTTATCGGTCACATGTAACTTCCAAAATAATCATTTTCCTTTGTGAGGAAATTTTTACCCATAGTCGTTTCATGTAAGCTTTTTAGTTTGTAGTTAGATAAAAACAAAAGTCAACAATCTTTTTTTGTTGAGGATTTTTTAGCTGTCTAATTTATACACAATCTAATAGCTTTTAATAACAATTTGATTTTTTGTTCTAAAAAAATGATAAAAAAATTAAAAACGCTTGGATGGCAATTACAATCCATCCAAGCGTTTTTCTCTACTTACCGCCATTGCTTCTTAAATCAGTAATACAATTTTGGTCTAATTCAGGAATATTTCCTCCAACTAAGTTGCCAACAATATCAGTAGTCTCCATTTCGTAATACATCAAACAGGTATTATTATCGCAATGGTGTCCGTGATCGTTATCCTGATGATTGGTTTGCATAGAAGTTCCATTATTTACCAATCCCAATACATGACCAAATTCGTGGTTAACAATTGTAGTTTCCAATACTTCGTTAGTTGGTTGTGTAATTCCACCGGAATAATCACTGACTGTTTTTTGAAATATGGCTATAGATGTTGCTCCATAAGCTATTCCTAAATATTTTGTATTGTCAGTATCTTGAATGTATCCGGCATCTAAGAACAATATATGAGCAGTTAAAATATCTCCTAAAGGAAAATGTTTTCTGTGCATTTTTTCCAAATAAACTACATCGCTATGAGAGAAAGATGATTTTCTTGGAGAAGGAATGCTTTTCATAGTCACTTTTACACCTTTAGGTTTGTTTAATCTTCCAGAAAGAAAGTTAACCATGTTATCTATGGTTTCCTTAGTAGGCATGTAACCTTGAACATAGTTAATTTCTACAATCAACATCTTATATTTCTTATCAGACAAGAAGTCAACAGGCTCTATATAGCCCGAACTAGGCTTGAATGAATTGTCTTTTTTACATCCAAAAGCAAAACTAAAAATAGTTAAGAGGATGATAATTCTTAAGTAATTCATAACATTTAGGTTTAATATTAACATCAATTTGAATTGTTGCTGTTTAGTAATATTCA
>CAMPHX010000106.1 GCA_946886085.1 uncultured Flavobacteriales bacterium
TAACTAACTAATTTTTAATTAATATAATTTTAAACTATGAGATTTGGGTATAGCTGCATTACAATTGTAATGTTCTTGTTCCATTTTTATTCATTTTATCATGAATTAATTGTTTACATTTGTAATTCTTGTTGTGTTTTTGCCACGCATACACGAATGTTTTTTAACCCCTAAATCCCCCGAAAGAAACTAGCCAATCACAACCTAAAACGTCATTCCTGAAATTTTTGAGGCACGAAAAAAATTGTCAGGAATCTCTGTTGTTGCAAAAAGTTTCTGATCGGTTTTTACCTGTAAAATAATAGATTCCTGCCTTCGCAGGAATGACGAAAAAAAAGAATGATTTTGTGTAGGTTGTTTTTCTCAAACCATTCGTGCATTCGTGGCTATCAACTTGAAAAATTGTCAGTCATTTTATAGTGGTTTTAGATTTAATTAGTCAATCTGTCATTAAATAGGTGGTGGCATACGGTTTGACTACTAGGAAAACTGTTAAACTTAAAAATTAAAAGACTATGGCAAAAGGAAAAATTAAGGTTCAAACAGAGAACATCTTTCCCATTATTAAAAAATTCTTATACTCAGATCACGAAATATTTTTAAGAGAATTGATCGCCAATGCTACGGATGCAACTAAAAAACTACATTCGTTAAGTGCGTTGGGTGAGTTTAAAGGCGAAATTGGTGATGATACCATAGAAGTAAAGCTAGATAAAGCTGCCAAAACACTTACCATAAGCGATAAAGGTATTGGTATGAGTGATGAGGAGATTAAAAAATACATTAACCAAATTGCTTTTTCGGGTGCTGAAGAGTTTGTTAGTAAATTCAAAGACAAAACCGATACACAAAACATTATTGGTAAATTCGGTTTAGGGTTTTACTCTTCTTTTATGGTTGCTGAACGAGTGGAAATTATCTCTAAAAACTATAAAGACGAACCTGCTGCTCATTGGGAGTGCGATGGTAGTCCGGAATATAGCCTAAAACAAGGCAAGAAAGAAACGCGTGGAACAGATATCATTTTACATATTGCAGAAGATTCTACCGAATTTTTAGAAGAACATAGAATTTCATCTTTATTAGAGAAGTATTGCAAGTTTATGCCAATTGCTATAAAATTTGGCACTAAAACTATTTATGAGGACAATAAAGAAGGTAAAAAAGATAAAGATGGCAATGTAGAGCAAGTTAAAAAAGAGGTGGATAATATTGTTAATAATTCATCACCGGCATGGACTAAAACGCCATCAAGCTTAGAGGAGAAAGATTATAAAGACTTCTACAGAGAGTTGTATCCAATGAATTTTGAAGAGTCTTTGTTTCACATACATTTGAATGTGGACTATCCTTTTAACTTAACGGGGATTTTGTATTTCCCTAAAATAAAACCTAACATGGAAGTACAGCGAGATAAAATTCAATTGTATTCTCGCCAGGTATTTATTACCGATTCTGTGGAAGGAATTGTACCTGACTTCTTAATGTTATTACATGGAGTTATTGATTCTCCTGATATTCCTTTAAACGTTTCTCGTTCTTACTTACAAGCTGATGGTGCGGTTAAAAAGATTTCGAGCCACATCTCTAAAAAAGTAGCCGATAAGCTAGAAGAGTTGTTTAAAAACGACAGAGCAGATTTTGAAAAGAAATGGGACGATATTAAAGTATTTATTGAATACGGAATGTTATCTGACGAAAAATTCTTTGAAAGAGCTCAGAAGTTTGCCTTATACAAAACTACAGATAGTAAGTACTATACCATGGATGAGCTTACTGAAAAAATTAAGCCGCTACAAACGGATAAAGATAACAAAATTGTGTTTTTATACGCTAGCGATGTGCAAGAGCAACATTCGTTTATAGAAGCAGCTACTAATAAAAATTATGAAGTAATTGTATTAGATACAGCACTTACTGCTCATTTAGTAGGTAAGTTGGAGCAAACCGTAAAAGACAGTACTTTTGCACGTATAGATGCCGATACTATTGATAAATTAGTGAATAAGGATGAGAAAATTCCTTCTAAATTATCTGATAAAGAACAAGAAAAACTAAAGCCAATTATTGAAGAAGTAGTTCCAAAAGAGAAGTTCACGGTACTTTTTGAAAGTATGAATGAAACTGATCAACCTATGACGATTGTTCAGCCGGAGTTTATGCGAAGAATGAAAGATATGAGTAAAGTTGGTGGAGGAATGAATATGTTTGGAGGTGCAATGCCTGATTCTTATAATTTAGTGGTAAATGCTAATCATCCTATCATTTCTAAAATATTGAATGAGAAAGATGCAACCAAACAAAAAGAAATTACCAAGCAGACTGCCGATTTGGCCATGCTTTCGCAAAACATGCTAAAAGGAGAGGAGTTGACTAAATTTATTAAACGTAGTTTGCAATTGATTTAACCGTCATTGCGAAGCCTTTGGAATGGAAAGAAGTGTTAGTGCTGAAGCAATCTTTTAATTTAGAGTTCTGAATAAAAGATTGCTTCGCTCGCAATGACGTAAAATTGTGAATAAGATTTTGTAAAAAGCGAATTGCAACTCCTTCACATTAGATACATTTGTATAAACAATAACTAAAATTTAAAAAAATGAAAAAATCAATAATTGTAATAGGAATCTTAGGATTGCTTATTTTATGGCTAGTGTTTTCAGCAATTGGCTCGTACAACAGTATGGTAACTAAAGATGAAGCTATTGACGGACAATGGGCACAGGTAGAAAACGTTTATCAACGTAGAGCCGACCTTATTCCTAATTTAGTAAATACGGTAAAAGGTTATGCCGCTCATGAAAAAGAAACCTTAGAAGGAGTTGTAAATGCTAGAGCTAAAGCTACTTCTACCACTATAAATGCAGATAATTTAGATGCGGCAGCTTTGCAAAAATTTCAGGCAGCTCAAGATGGGTTAAGCTCTGCTTTGTCTCGTTTGATGGTGGTGGTGGAAAGATATCCTGACTTAAAAGCTAACCAAAACTTTTTGGAATTACAAGCTCAGTTAGAAGGTACAGAAAACCGAATTGCTAATGAACGTATGAAGTTCAATGATGCTTCTAAAGATTTCAACACTTACATCAGAAAATTTCCAAAAAATATTTATGCAGGAATGTTTGGTTTTGAAAAAAGAGCCTATTTCGAATCTACTGAAGGTGCTGATGTAGCTCCAAAAGTAGAGTTTTAATAAACATAAAAGATAACCTAACAGGCTTCCAAAACCTGTTAGGTGTTAACCTCAAACCTTTAGCCCAACCCATGCCACAAGATTTATTTACCATAGCCCAACAGCAAGAAATTATTGCAGCTATAAAAGAAGCAGAGAAAAACACTTCCGGAGAAATTCGTGTACACATAGAAAAGAATTGCAAAGAAGATGTCCTCGACCATGCTGCTTTTATTTTTGATGAATTGGAAATGCAAAAAACAGAACTTAGAAATGGAGTACTTATTTATTTGGCAGTAGAAGATAGAAAACTAGCTATTTTGGGTGATGCAGGCATTAATTTAAAAGTGCCAAAAGGATTTTGGGATGAAATTAAAGATGTAATGATTTCCAATTTTAAAGAAGGTAAATTTACTGAAGGCTTGTCGCAAGGGATTATTTTGGCAGGAGAGCAGTTGAAAAAACATTACCCGCATGATAAACACAATGATGAAAATGAATTGAGTGATGAAATTTCTTTTGGAGGCAAACTATGAAAAAAATACTCTATATATTCTTATTGCTGTTTTCTTTTACATCTCTTATAGCACAAGAAGATAAATGTTTGCTTGACCAACCTGCAAAACAAGATTTAGTGCAAGATTATGCTAATATTATTGATGCAGAATCGGAAGCTCATTTACGTCAAACCTTAATTGCTTTTAACGATACTACTTCTACTCAAATTTTGGTAGTTACTGTTACCGATTTATGTGGTTATGATAAAGCTGAGTTTACTTATACCTTAGGCGAAAGATGGAAAGTAGGACAAAAAGGAAAGAATAACGGTATAGTAATAATGGTAAAACCTAAAGAAATTGATGGAACGGGAGAGACATTTATAGCTCCCGGATATGGTTTAGAAGGTGTTTTACCTGATGCTATTGCTAAAAGAATAGTAGAAAATGAAATGATTCCTTATTTCAAGGAAAAGCAATACAGTTGGGGAATTATTGCAGCAGCAAACACCGTCATGTCGATTACTTCTGGAGAATTTTCAGCAGATGAATATGCTAAGAAAAACTCAGCAGGGTGGGCTCCATTTGTTTTTGTGTTGTTGTTTATTATTTTCTTTGTGATATTAAAATCTAGAGGAGCATCAAAATATGCAGCCTCTAACAATTTAGGATTTTGGGCTGCTTTAATGATGATGAATGCTTCTAATAAAAGTCATGGAGGTTCTTTCGGCAACTTTAGTTCAGGTGGTGGCTCATTTGGCGGATTTGGAGGTGGTTCTTTCGGTGGCGGAGGAGCAGGTGGAAGTTGGTAAATTAAGGAAAAGTAATTCCTCGATAGTTACTTATAGCAACAGGTTTTAGATTAGCACCATAAGAAGCATTAATCACTTCCATATATTCATTAGCTATCATTGCATAACCTCTCGTATTTGGATGGATACCATCAACAGAATAAAAACCACCTTTAATAAATTCTGTGGTAAAGTTAATTCCGTCAAAACTGAATTCGTTTCCGGTATTAACCATTTTCATAAATTGATACATATCTAGTACTGCGTAAGCTCTTGCTTGTGCAGAAGCTCTAATTTCAGCATTAATAGCATTAATATAGTTCTTTACAATAAGCACTTCATCTTTATCTAGTACTTGTTGGTGAGGCAATGGGTCTTGCATGGTTAAGCCTTTTCCTTCTTTAATTAGTGAGGAAGAAGAAAGCAATAATAAGTCTTCTTTTACTGCTTTTCTAATAATGTTAGTATCAGCTCCTTCTTTAATCCAAATATCTTTACCTAATACATCTAAAGTAACTGTATTGAAAAATGGTGCTTCAGTAATGTCATGTACCGTAGCACAAACTCCACCACTGGCTGTTAATTTTAAGGTATCTAACAACGCATCATATTTTGTTCTAAAACTACCAACAGGTGTAAGGATAGAAGAACCACTAACATCATCACCACCGGCATTTGCCCATCCCATAACATCATGAATACCTAACCAACAGGTAAAAAATGTAGCTTTACTGCTTTTAACATGTTCAATATAATCAACAGGATTACTAATGCTTCCAAAATTTAAAAACCTACCATAAGGACTAATAGGTTCTCCTGCAACGCAATTCCAAGCTAATTGACCAGAAGGTGTACCTCCACCAAATAAAATATAGTTAGTAATAGCATCAGTACTATTAAAAGAAATAACATTTCTAACATTTAAACCACCTATGGCTAAATTATTATAAGCTGTAGTTTGGTTCGTCCAAGTAAGAAAAGAAGGATCAAAATTAATAGCTAATGGATGATTATCATTTTCTTGACAATCATAAGCTTTTATTACTTCAATTTTTTCATTAAGAAATGCTAAGTGCATGTAACCTGAACCAGCTCCAGTAACTAACGGTTGTTTAAATGAAACGCCCATTTGAGCAGCAATAATAGCAGGATAAGAGTTCTCTTGTTGTTGAAATTCGTTATGCAAACCTCCATCTTGAAAGCCTTGAGTAAATGAGCTTCCTATAGAGATATAGTTAGAAAAATCAGCACTTCCTGAATTCGGTGC
>CAMPHX010000107.1 GCA_946886085.1 uncultured Flavobacteriales bacterium
CCTGAGTATTAGCATGGTTATTTTATGTGTGTGAAATTATATTATATAATCTTTAAAAGTAAGTAAGGGCAATTTTTCTAATTCAGAACCGTCCATGGCTACTTTGTTAGTATCGTGTTCGGTAATAGCTATAATTTCAATTTTCCTTTCTAATGCAGCAGCCGGACTGTACACAGAATTTCTTTTGTCGTCTATATCATCACTAATTTCATTAGATTGATATTCGCCAAAAGGTACTTTAATAAAGGAGAGTTTAGCCTCATTCTCAGCAGTTCCATTGATATATGGTGCTAAAATACCGTTTTCGTATTCTTTTAAATAATTAATTAAACTGGAAATTCTTCTAAGTGTAAGGTTTACGTTGTAATCTGTTTTAGATAGCGGACTCGCATAACCTTTTATGGTTAATGTAATGGATTTTCCTGTCTCTAATTCCTTTAACAGTAATGGTGTAAACATTATTAAATCTTTAATTCCTTTATCTATATAGTTGGAAAAAAGTTCATCAATTTCTACTTCTGCATTGCTTTTTTCTTCTTTTTTCAAATCATCACTATATTCTCTGCGGTATTTGTTATACATTAAAGTGTAATCTTTATAGGTTTGAGCATAAGTTTGTTGTGTTACAGTGTCTCTTGTTCTTGGGTCGGGAAAATCATTATGAAAATATAGCTTTACAGGCAAATACCTGTTCAATTCTTCCAGTGTGGTGTAAACTGGTTCAATCGTATCAGGAATTTCATAAAAATAAATATCGTTGCAACAAGTTTCTCCTTTTTTAGCCATTGAGCCCTTTCGGTTAGAGGTTAGTAAAACCGTATTATTATGTTCGTAATAATAAAAATCGTTTACACTTGTATTGACAGGAAATCCTAAATTTTCAGGCGTTTGAAAACTGATTAAATCGGTTTTACTTTTAAAAATATCAAACCCTCCCAAACCGTAATGCCAATTAGAGCTAAAATACAACGAACTGTCTTTGTTGTTATAAAAAGGCGTTATTTCATTTTCAATACTGTTAACATTTATACCGGGATTTACAGGAGAAGAAAACTCGCTTCCATTTTTTTGTGCGTACCAAATGTCCATCATTCCAAAACCACCAGGTCGGTTTGATGAGAAAAATAACACTTCTTTATTGTTAACTTTTGTAACAAATGGTTGAGATGAAGTATAACCTTCCATATTTACATTTTTTACTTCGTAAACTGGTGGTTTCCATTCGCCATTTTCTACAGCTACTGCATAAATTTTACAGCTTAAATTTCTATCACACTGATTAAAATAAAAGGTTTTTTCGTCTGGACTTAAACAACCGTTGGCAATATGGTAATTGGGAATGTTAATACTTTCAGGGAGTTTTTCTCCTTGGTTCCAATCGTTGTTATTTTTTGATGAGGTAAACAAGCGAGTAAGGTAAAGCGAAGTATCGGTAACTTGGTTGTCTTCTTTCATTTTTTCATCTCGCAAAGAAGTATAAATGATTAAACTATCATTCATAAAATTGGCTCCCAACTCACTGTTATAGGTATTTATTCCTGTTCCGATATTTTTCACATCTACCAACAGCGTATCTTTCATAATCTCAATGGCTTTTTCACAAGATTCAATTTCTTGCATTACTTTCTGATAATAAAAACCTTTTCTATCGTTGGTAAAATGTCTTTTTATTCTTTTAAATGATTTTTTGGCTTCCAGATAATTTCCATTGTATTTCAACATCATCGAATACCAAAATGGGGCTAAAGGATAAACTCTCCCTCTATCATCTTTATAAACAGAAAAGTATTGCCATTCGGCTTTTGCATAATCGTTATACATTCTTAGCGATTCGGCATATTTGAATTTTAATTCCAATAATGTAGAATCAATATCTAAAGCTTGTTTATACCATAAAGATGCTGCATAATAATCTTTTTCATTAAAAAGTTGGTCGCCTACTTTTATCAGTTGCGACTGACTTTGGGCGTTTATTTTTATTAAACTGCCGACCAAAAAAAATAATATGCAAATTTTTATTTTCATATAAAATTCGGACAAGCTTTATATCGCTTAATAATCGGTCTGTATTTTTCAAAAATATAGATTAAAGCAAATTCAAATCCGCCTCTGTTGTTACTGGCTACTTCAAGAGATGAAACATTTATATCATAACTGATTTTAAAATGAAAATTATGATAATCTATTCCTGCAGTTAAGTAAGCAGCATCCGAATTTCTGTAATAAATTCCTCCATATAGATTTCTGTAGTTTCTGTTGTTGATGTGATACCTAAGCGAGCCACCCATTATTATTTCTTTATAATTATGCTGATAGCCTAACATCACTCTTGGAAGAACATCAAAATCGTTGTGAATTTTTAAATCTGTACCAGCATGAAAAGTATAGCGATGTTTTAGTGGAATACTTTCGCCACTAAAAAAACTTTGTTCTGGTTGGGTTAGGTTATGCACAGCAAAACCTGCATTTACTGATTTTCGTTGTGCAAATAAATAGTTCCAACTGATACCGGTATGCAAGTTAAAATAGTTGCGTCCGTTGGTGCCAAAAGTTTCTCCGTTTCCTAAAGTCGAATTATAAACTGTTCCATCATATTGATTATCAAATCTCAGGTCGTCATAATTGATGCTTCTTTGTATAAAAGAGGGCTGCATTCCAAGTTGAACCGTTTGTGAAGAATCATTAACGTATAAGGTATAACTTATTGGTATTCCTATTTGTAAGGTTGAAAATTGAGAATCTCCTGCTTTATCATGAAAAATAGAAAGTCCACCGTTTAATGAAGTATTGTAAATATTTCTGTACTCTCCCGAAAGAGCAAAAGTTACATAAGGAGTAGTTACCGAACTCCATTGTGTTCTTTGGTTGGCTACTAGGCGAATATCTCCAATAAAATTTCCTGTTAATGCCGGATTGAGGTTTAATGGAGAGTTGAAAAACTGAGAAAAATGGATGTCTTGCCCCACTAATTTACTAGTGAAAACAAGCATGGGTAACAATGTTATTACCCAAATTTTAACCCAACCAATATGTGATTTTTTACTTCCCAACTTATCTAATAACTGTTACATTTCCTTTTTTGAAAAATTCCTGACCATCAATACACCAAACCTGTAGATGATACACAAAAACATTTGGCTGTACTAATTCTTTTTTGTATTTTCCATCCCACCCAACTTGTTGATTATCGGTTTCAAAAACCAATTCGCCCCAGCGGTTGTATATTTTGAGGTTCATTTTTTCTATCATTTTACCTCTCACAAACAGCACATCATTTTCTCCATCTCCGTTAGGGGTAAATGCGTTGGGTATAAAAATATCTGGTTCATCACAAACAATTTCTTTTACTTCTATGGTTACAGATACTGTTCTTGTACAACTTTCTCCTGTAATGGTTACGGTATAAGTAGTAGTTTGCGTTGGGGAGGCATTTGGGTGTTGACTATTAGGATTGTCTAATCCTGTAGCAGGAGACCAAGTGTAATTATAACCATTGGGTGATGCATGTAATTGGGTGGTTTCTCCGGGATAAATGGTCGGATTGTCAACCGTAGCATTAATATTCAAACTTCCCAACATATCAACATAAACGGTAGCTGAATCCCAAATTATACAACCGGCACTATTTTCTGAAACTACATAAAAAGTAGTGGTAGCTGTTGGTGAAACAATAATGGTATTGGTGCTATCTCCCGAAATAATTTGAGCATCAGGTTGCCAATCATGGAAAAGTGAATCATTAGGATTAAGGTTGTTAACGGTTAAGGAAGTGGTATCGCCATAGCAAATATAGGCATCGGCTATGGAGGTTACATTATTGGCTATATAAACAGTAACACTGTCGGTGCGAGAACATCCTCCTGCACTTACCATAACATAATAAGTTGTAGTAGTTGTTGGACTAACATTAATACTGTCAGTGCCATTATTTAAGGTATCAGAATACATTGCATTTGATGACCAAAAAATGTTTGCTCCATTTGTTGTAGAACTTGCTAATAAAGTAACAGCCGAATCGCCAACGCAAAGTGTAGTGTCATTGCTAACACTCATTTGTACTGTTGTAACTATGACTTGTTGGGTAAGTGTATCTATACAAATATCATTAGTAGCAATTACGGTAAAAGTAGTGGTGGTTGTTGGACTAACATCTACATTTGTTGTTCCTTGTCCGTTTAAAATTTGACCTAGAGGCGACCAAACATAATGTGTGCTATCTCCCGGATTAGTATTGCTGTAAGTTATACTAACGGTATCTCCAATACAGATGGAATCTGCTCCTAAAATAGCACTTTGTCCGATGGAATTTACTTCTACACTGTCGGATAATTTGCAACCATTGTTATTAATTTGAACATAATAAGTCCCTGAAGTATTGATAGGTGGCGAGTAAGTATTGTTGGTAATAGGAGAATTAAGTGTGTCGGTAAAGTTGTTGTTGGAAGACCAGACATAAGTGTTACTTGTGCCAAAAGAATTGGCAGAAAGTGAAATGGTTTCGTTGTAACAAAGTGTTGTATCATTAGTAACCGAAAGCAAAGGAGTATTCACAACAATAGGGTAAGTAATGGTATCCACACAAACGCTATCGGAAATATACAATTCGTAATTGGTTGAACTGGTTGGTGAAGCAAAAGGATTGGAAATAGTAGAATCACTTAATCCAACTGTTGGCGACCAATTATAGCTAATGTTAGGATCTGGATTGGGCGTTGTACCTATTTGCACACTTTCTCCCGGACAAATATTAATGGTAGAGTCGGTAGTATTGGTGCTGCCTAATATTAAAATGGTTTTTACTGCAGTATCTGCTAAATTACATGTAGTGGTATCATTTAAAATTAAGGTGATGGTGTAGGTTCCTGAACTGTTATAGGTATGAGTTGGCGAAAATTGTGTACTTCCGTTACTATCTCCAAAATCCCAAATAAAATTGGTGTTGGATTGTGTTAAACTGGTATTGTTAAAGGTAACTGTAAAAGGTGCACAACCAACAGGCGGTACTTCAAAGTCGGCAACTACCACGGGCAAATCAAAATCCATTTTAAAAACACCCAAGTTACAACTGTGGTTGTTTTGGTTCATCGGATTGGTAGGCGGATAAATGGGTAAGTCGGAGTTCCCACCACAACCGGCACAAATTGCCTGATAAACCTTACCTTTTCTGTCAAATCTACTTGTTCCTCCATCTACGTGTTCGGAACTTACGGGACCACCGAAAAATGAACCGTAATTAATGTTAGAAGCATCATCTTCCATTACCATCATGTAAAAATCACTTCCATCAGTAGTACTCTGAAAAGCATTAGGTGTAATGGGCATACCTGTTGTATATCCAGCATTGTTAGTTGCAGATTGATTTACCGAACCGCCCCAACCAGCCAAGTAAATTTTGTTGCATAAATCTACCAAAAAAGCAGTGGGTGAAATATTAATTCCGTTTCCAGAACCAAAAACAGTAGAATAAATTAAGGAGTCTAGCGTAGGAGTAAGTTTACTAATAAATTGCCCACTTCCAGGGTTCGACCAAAGTACATTATGAATAAAAGTATTATCGGTAATTTCTGTTTGTCCTAATAAATAGACATTATCATTTTTATCCAATTCAATAAAATAATTTTGGTCGTAAGTGGTTGAACCAAAAAATGTTGAGTTGAGTATTTGACTGCCATTTTTAGCAACACGAGTAACAAAACCATCAGACCTTCCTCCAAC
>CAMPHX010000108.1 GCA_946886085.1 uncultured Flavobacteriales bacterium
TCATTATTAACTAATAAAAACCACATGAAAATTATTGATGAATTCAAATCATTTGCCGTTAAAGGTAATGTAATTGATATGGCTGTCGGCATTATTATCGGGGCAGCTTTCGGAAAAATTGTAACTTCTTTTGTAAATGATGTGATAATGCCACCTATTGGAATTTTAATAGGAGGGGTTAAGTTTTCTTCCTTAAAAATTGTATTAAAAGAAGCTGTTGGAGAAACTCCTGCCATTGCTATAAACTATGGTAATTTTCTTCAAGTAACGTTTGATTTTTTAATTATTGCTCTTGCTATTTTTATGGTGATAAAAGCAATGAATGCTGCTAAGAAAAAAGAAGAAGCTAAGCCAGCAGCACCAGCAGCACCAACCAAAGAAGAAGTGTTATTAACAGAAATTAGAGACTTATTGAAAAAATGAGTTGGTTAATGCTTGTAATAGCAGGGTTATTTGAAGTCGCATTTGCTTTTTGTTTAGGAAAAGTAAAAACAAGCGATGGTACAATCGCTACCTTATGGTTTGTTGCTTTTTTATTATGTCTTTTTATAAGTATGTTCCTATTGGTAAAAGCTACTCAGCATTTACCAATAGGAACAGCTTATGCTGTTTGGACAGGTATAGGAGCTGTCGGGACTGTTTTAGTAGGAATGGTATTTTTTAAAGAACCGACCGATTTTTGGCGACTCTTTTTCATCACAACACTTATTATGTCCATTATCGGACTTAAGTTGGCGACTAAAACCCCCTAACCTTTTCCAACACACAAAACCTGCTTTTGTTATTGGCTAAAAGTTATTGGTTAATTGTATTCTACTATCCATAATCTTTACCGTCATTCCCGAAATTTTGGAGTGTAACGGAAAAATTATTGGGAATCTGTTTAATTTGACCTTTCTTGATTAATAACAACACAGTAAAAAAACATAAAAAATAGGTGTTTGGTTTATAAGCTATTTTTTGTAGATTTGGTGGGAATAAAAGTAACTAAAAATTGTACATATCTACCCAAATATGATTAGACATGTATACTTTTAGTGTGTATATAAGTTATAGTCAATAGTTGGATGATTATTTCCAAGACGACTGATTGATTTTATATAGCAAAGTGGAAAATAAAAAGTGTAAATTTGTAACCAAATGGCAAAAGCTGAATATATAATATCATTAATAAAATCTCATTACAACAATGAGCCAGAACGCTTTTCTACATTGGCATTGCAAATAGCTGCCCATGAAGCAAAATTAGGACATACATTAGTGGCAAATGAGATAAAAACCATTGTTGATAAAGCCAAAATAGACAAACCTAAAACGAAAACATTTAGCCCAGAACTCCAAGGGCTAATTTTAGAAAATGTTCCTGCTGTAAACCTTTCAGACATTATTTCATCCCCTGATATAACAGATAAAATTAACCGAATTATTCAAGAATTTGTACAGAGAGACAAACTGCGTAAACATGATTTGGAAAACAGAAGAAAAATTTTGCTTTCAGGACCTCCAGGTACAGGAAAAACACTAACTGCTTCTATTATTGCCAACGAATTAAAATTACCACTTTACACAATTCTAATGGATAAGATGGTAACTAAGTTTATGGGTGAGACAAGTGCCAAATTGCGTCAAGTATTTGATTTAATAGAGCAAAAACAAGGAGTTTATTTATTTGATGAATTCGATGCGATAGGTGGAGAAAGAAGCCGAGACAATGATGTGGGAGAGATGCGAAGGGTTTTAAACTCCTTTTTGCAGTTTATTGAGCGAGATAATTCTGATAGTTTAATTATTGCGATTACTAATAACAAAGCATTGTTAGACCAAGCATTGTTCAGGAGATTTGATGATGTGATTTTATACAATCTTCCTTCGGAAGAAGAAAAATTAGAACTACTAAAAAATCGTTTAGCACGATATGGAAATAGTAAAAAAGTCAATTTCAAACAATTATTACCGAGTATTAATGGATTAAGTCACGCTGAAATATCTTTGGCTTGTTTGGATGCCATCAAAGAAACTGTTTTAAATGAAAAACAACCTATGAGCAATCAATTAATTCTCAGGGCAATTAAAGACAGAAATGATGCATATCATAAATAATAGATTATGGCAAACCAATACAAGCATATTTTTCTTTCAGGAAATGTAATTACCGAGAAATACAAAACGAAAGGAACTCCCATAACACCTAAACCTTTGCCCATACGTAACAGGGCAGCACATAGTGCCATGCTTCTGCGGAAGTTTGATGCAATCTGGGCAGAAAGAGAAAGACTCAATGAACAAAGGGAAGCTGAACAGATACCCACGAGAGAAGGAACATATCTTTCATTTAAAAGTGCAGCAAATCACGACTTAATCACTAAGAGTTTAGAAAGTTTAAGAAGTAAAGACACCAAAAATTGGATTAGATTATTAAATATTAAAACGCTTATAGATGTTGATGGACATGAACAATCTATAGCAACAGTATATATTCCTAATGGTAAAGAAGGACATTTCGTAAAAAAAGTACAGGAATATCAACAAGAAAATTATCGTGATACAGATAACCCTAAAAATGCTGATTTAGTCAATAGTATTGAAGATGTAAGTATTGCTTTATTGGAAAGCTTATGGACAGATAATTTGCAATTAATTCCAACTGTTCATTCAAAATGGTGTGAAGTTTGGCTAAATGTCAATACAAAAGAGCAAAATGAACAAGAGCAAATAGCCATATTCAAAGCTACGCTTGAAAACATTGAAATTGAATATAAGCCTAACAGTATCATTTTTCCTGAACGAGCAGTTTTGTTAATTAATAGTCAATCAAAATCAGTTGATTGAATTGATGATGCAAAGTGATTTATTGGCAGAATTTCGAGCAGGTCAAGAACCAGCAGGATTTTGGATAAACGAAAGTGCAATTGAACAACAAGCATGGGTTGAAAATTTATTACAACGAATTGAATTGGTAGATTCAAATGTAAAAGTTTGTGTATTGGACAGTGGCGTGAACAATGGGCACCAGCTATTACAACCTTTATTGAATGATGCAAATACACTAACAGTAGAACCTGCCTGGGGTACCAATGACCATTACAGCACAAGGGCAGGACACGGTACATTAATGGCAGGTATTGCAGGTTACGGAAAATTGGAAGAAGTATTGGCAAGTACCAACAACATTGCGATTACTCACAACCTTTGCTCTGTAAAAATTCTTCCCCCTCCTACACAAGATGGAACACGAAAAGAATTATGGGGTGATGTTACGGCACAAGGTATTTCACGAGCTGAAATTCAAAACCCTGAAATGGTTTTGATTTATTGTATGGCTGTTACTTCGACAGATGATGTGAATAGAGGTAGACCGTCTTCATGGTCTGGAGCAATTGATAATCTTGCTTTTGGAGATGGCGAAAATCAAAAACTGATTCTCATTTCTGCAGGTAATATTAATGAAGATGAAGCTTGGCGAAATTACCCAGCATCAAATTTTAAAACGACTATAGAAAACCCTGCCCAATCTTGGAATGCTTTAACTATCGGTGCATATACTGAAAAAATTCATATAAATGATGCGAATTATAAGGGGTATGCTCCACTTGCTCATGAAGGAGAACTTTCGCCATATAGCACTACTTCTTTAATTTGGGATAAAAAGTGGCCTATAAAACCAGATGTAGTATTTGAAGGTGGAAACCTATTAAAAGCTCCTGACAATTCAGTTACTCCACACGAAGATTTAGAGCTACTTTCTACTTCTAAATCATTCAATATAAAACCATTTGACACAATCAATGCCACCAGTGCGGCAACTGCACAAGCTTCTTGGTTTGCTGCTAAAATCGCTTATGAATATCCAAACGCTTGGGCTGAAACTATTAGAGGTTTAATGGTACATTCAGCTAAATGGAATGATGCTATGTTCAGGCAAATAAATGTTAAACCGAATAACAGAGGGGATTATAATAGACTACTAAAAACATTCGGATACGGTTTTCCTGATTTAGATAAAGCCTTATACAGTCAAGAAAGTGCTTTGACATTTGTATCACAAGAAATAATTCAACCTTTTGGGTTTAATAGTAGTAATCAACCCGAAACAAATGAAATTCATCTATTTAATTTCCCCTGGCCAGAAGATTTGTTATTATCAATGTCAGAAGTTCCTGTAAAATTAAAAATTACACTTTCCTATTTTGTTCAGCCTGGGGCGGGAGAAATCGGATGGAAAGATAAATACCGTTATCAATCGCACGGTTTACGCTTTGATATTAACAATGTTGGAGAAAGTGAAGATATCTTTAGAAAAAGAATTAATGTAGCGGCAAGAGAAGTTGATGAACAAGTTAATGGAAGTTCTGGAAGTGAAAGATGGGCAATTGGTGTAAATAATAGAAGCAATGGTTCAATTCATTCTGATTATTGGGAAGGTACGGCAGCAGCTTTGGCTACTTGTCATTTTATTGCTGTTTATCCGATTATTGGTTGGTGGAGAGAACGAAAACATTTAGGTCAGGTAGAGAATAGAACACGTTATTCGCTAATTGTTTCACTTGAAACACCTGCACAAGACATTGAGCTTTATACTACTATCAAAAATATGATTGAGGTGCCAGTTGAAATACCAACAAGTTAATTTCAATATTTGAAACCCCATCCTCGAGCGCATTTGTAATGCGTTCGTAAATTGATGCTTTTTATCATTCTAACAAGAAAGCAGCTTCTCAAACGCTTAACACAACATTAAAATTCTTGTTAAAAAATTGTTCGTTTTAATTTTTTTTAGCGGTTAAAAAAGCATTCTCTTTTAGTAACTTTATCCTCTCACTTTTTTAGCATCAGTTGTCATGTTTTTAATTTTTGATACAGAAACCACAGGCTTACCCCGCGACTATAACGCACCCGTTTCCGATTCGGACAACTGGCCCAGAATGGTGCAGCTGGCTTGGCAACTGCACGATGATACAGGTAAATTAATTACAGCCAAAAACTATATTATCAAACCCGTTGGTTTTGATATTCCTATTGCCGTAGCCAACGTGCATGGCATTACTACCGAAAGAGCCTTGGCAGATGGTAAGGATTTGCAATTTGTATTAGAAGAGTTTCAAAAAGATTTGCAACAAACCACCTACAATGTAGGACATAACATTGAGTTTGATGTCAACATTGTTGGAGCAGAATTTTACAGACTTTCCATAGCCAATAATTTAGCAGCTAAAAAGTCGCTCGATACCATGAAATCCAGTGTGGATTTTTGTGCTATTCCGGGTGGAAGAGGTGGAGGGTATAAATATCCTAGGTTAACGGATTTACATATAAAACTTTTTAATAAAGACTTTGGAGATGCCCATGATGCGGCTTATGATGTAGATGCAACAGCTCGTTGTTTCTTTGAATTGCTTAAGCTTAGGGTAATTCATCCCAAAGAAATTACCAATCAGGAAATTGTTTACGAAGCTCCTAAATTAGCAGAAGCCAATTTCGCTAAAAAAACTACGGATACTTCGGCTGAGGATGTTTTAAAAACGACTACTCCCATATCTTCGGAGTTGGAAGCCTTGGATTTTGTGCATCTGCATAATCATTCGGAGTTTTCTATTCTTCAGTCTACCACAAAAGTTGCCGGATTGGTAAAGAAAGCCAAAGAATTAGGAATGAGTGCTGTTGCATTAACAGATCATGGTAACATGATGGCAACCTTTCATTTTGTTAGAGA
>CAMPHX010000109.1 GCA_946886085.1 uncultured Flavobacteriales bacterium
GAAGTGTTAAAGCAAGCGTCAGAAGCAGTAATTAATTTCAACAACTTAAACCTTTCATTAATAGAGATTTCTCATAGGAGTAAAGATTTTGTTGAAGTAATGGAAAAAGCTCAAGCTTTAGTAAAAGAATTATTAGGCGTTCCAGACGGTTACTCCATCTTATTTCTTCAAGGTGGTGCCAGTTTAGGTTTTTTAAAAGTTCCTTTCAACTTTATGAAAGAAGGTGGTTCTGCTGCTTATGTAAACACCGGAGTTTGGGCAAGTAAAGCACTGGAAGAAGCAAAAAAAATGGGGACTATACATGAAATAGCCAGCTCGAAAGACAAAAACTTCAATTATATTCCTAAAAAATATCAAATTCCGGGTGATGCTGATTATTTACACATTACTACCAACAACACTATTTTTGGAACTCAATTCAAAAACATTCCTATTAGCCGTATCCCTATTATTGCAGATATGTCTTCAGATATCTTCAGTAAAAAAATTGATGTTTCACAATTTGATATGATTTATGCAGGAGCTCAAAAAAATATGGGGCCTGCTGGAACTACCTTATACATTGTTAAAGACAGTGCCTTAGGAAAGTCCGGCAGAAAAATTCCTACCATGTTAGATTTACAAATACACATCAAAAAAGAATCAATGTTTAACACTCCACCTGTATTTCCAATTTATGTTTCCATGCTTACTTTACAATGGTTAAAAGATAATGGTGGCGTTGAATGGATTGAAAAAGTTAACCAAGAAAAAGCAGATTTATTATACAACGAAATTGACGCTAATCCACTATTTGAAGGAACAGCTAATGTTACCGATCGCTCTAACATGAACGCTACTTTTATATTAAAAGATGAAAGTTTAACGGATGAGTTTAACAAAATGTGGCAAGCAGCCAACATTAACGGAATTAAAGGACATAGAGATGTTGGCGGTTACAGAGCTTCCATGTACAATGCGTTACCTTTAGAAAGTGTTCAGATATTGGTAGATGTAATGAAAGAATTTGCGAAAAAATACAATTAATAAAAAGTTCAATATTTGAAGTTTGAGGTTGGTTAATCCTAACTTCACACTTCACACTTCAAACCCTATACCTATCAAATGAAAATATTAGCAAACGATGGAATTGCCCCAATAGGCAAGCAACAACTAGAAACAGCGGGATTTACCGTTGTAACAGAAACAGTACCTCAAAACGATTTAATTCAAACCATCAACAACGAAAATTATGTAGCTCTTTTAGTAAGAAGTGCTACTACAGTTCGTAAAGACCTTATTGATGCTTGTCCGAGTTTAAAATTAATCGGACGTGGAGGTGTTGGAATGGACAATATAGATGTTGCTTATGCTCGTGAAAAAGGATTGCATGTAATCAACACTCCGGCTTCTTCCTCTCAATCAGTTGCTGAGTTGGTTATGGCTCATTTATTTGGTGCTGTACGTTTTGTTTACGATGCCAACCGACAAATGCCTGCAAATGGCATTACTGAATTTAAAACCTTAAAAAAGAAATACGCTAAAGGATTAGAATTACGCGGAAAAACACTTGGTATTATTGGTTTTGGAAGAATTGGTCAGGCAACAGCCAGCTATGCTTTAGGGTGCGGAATGAATGTAGTTTACACCGATCCTTTTGCAGAAAAAACTACCATTAATGTAATGGTTGGAAACCACCATGTTGCTGTTGAGTTACTTTGTTCTACCAAAGAAGAAGTGCTAACTAAAGCTGATTTCATCTCCTTACACATTCCTAAATTAGGTCAACCAACTATCGGTAATGAAGAGTTTGCTAGAATGAAAGATGGTGTAATTATCGTCAATACGGCTCGTGGTGGCGTAGTTAATGAAGATGCATTAATTGCTCACTTAAACTCAGGAAAAGTGGCTCACGCTGCTTTAGATGTTTTTGAAAACGAACCAACTCCAAGAGAAGATTTATTGAAACACCCAAAAATTTCATTGACTCCACATATTGGTGCTGCAACTCTAGAAGCTCAAGATAGAATTGGTGAAGAACTGGCTAGCCAGATTAAAGAATTGTTATTATAATATTTTATAATCCAATATGGCAAAAATAATCCCTTTCAAAGCAATTCGTCCGACCAGAGATAAAGCCTACTTAGTGTCAAGTATGCCTGCTTACATTTATCCTAAACATTTATTAGAGGCCAAGTTAGAAAGCAATCCTTACACTTTTTTACATGTTATCAATCCCGAATTTAGAGCAGATAATAAAACCCAACCTAATTCAATAGAACGTTTCGAAAAGGTTAGAGAAAAATTTGATGAGTTTAACGCTGCCGGTATTTTTATGCAAGATGAAAAAGAATCTTTTTACATCTACCGACAAATAACTCCAACCAACACTTATGTAGGATTAATTTCAGGAATTTCTGTTGATGACTACCTCAACGGAAACATTAAAATTCATGAACATACCTTAACGCAACGTGAGGAAACTTTTAAACTTTATTTAGATGTTTGTCAGTTTAATGCCGAACCAGTTTTATTGACTTACAAAGACAATCCAACTGTTGATGCGGTTATTAATAAATATTTAGCTACTCGCTCTGAATACGAATTTTGTACTACACACCACATTAAGCAAGATTTATGGTTGGTAAATAATGAAAACGACATCAACACATTAGTGGAAGCCTTTAAAAATATTAATGCTATTTACATTGCAGACGGACATCATCGTTCGGCTTCTTCGGTATTATATGCTCAAAGCAAACGAGCTGAAACCCCGAATTACAATCCCAATGCAAAATTCAATTTCTTTTTATCTTACCTTATTCCCGAAAGTAAACTCAATATTATTGAATACAATAGAACGGTTAGCAGCCTTAACGAACATACACTCGAAAGTTTTTTAGCCAAAGTTGCCAAGGTTTTTGATGTGGAAGAAAAAACCGAAGGTTATTACCCTACCAACAAACACAACTTTTCTATGTACCTTGCGGGAAAATGGTATTCGCTTACTGCGAAAAAAGGTACTTACGAAGAAGATGATATTGTTGGCAATTTAGATGCTCGCATTTTAACCACCAATATTCTTAAACCAATTTTAGGCATTACTGATTTAAAAACCGACAACCGAATTGAATTTATTGAAGGAACAAAAGGAACTGTAGGACTTAAAGAAAAAGTAGATAGCGAAGAAGCCATTGTTGCATTTGGACTTTACCCTGTTGCTATTGAACAACTAAAAGCTGTTGCCGATGCCAACAACATTATGCCTCCAAAAAGTACTTGGATAGAACCAAAAATGCGCAGCGGTTTAACGATTTATAGTTTAGAAGAATAAGTCTAAATTCCAATCATGTTTTTTCACAATCAAGCAGAAAAACTAACTTTGCTCCATGAATATTACAAAAAATCTACAACAAATAAAAGCTTCCATTCCTGAACACATTACATTAGTAGCGGTTTCTAAAACAAAACCCAATGCAGCCATTTTGGAGGCTTACCAAGCCGGACAACGAGTTTTTGGAGAAAACAAAGTACAAGAACTAACCGAAAAATATGAAAGCTTGCCTAAAGATATTGAGTGGCATATGATTGGGCATTTACAAAGCAATAAAGTAAAATACATTGCTCCTTTTGTTAGCCTCATTCATGGTGTGGACAGTTTTAAATTGCTAAAAGAAATTAATAAACGAGCTGCTCAAAACGAAAGAGTAATTAATTGTTTATTGCAAATCCACATTGCTGAAGAAGATACTAAATTTGGTTTTGATGAAAAAGAAGTGATTGAACTCCTCCAAAGTGAAGCATTCCAACATTTAAAAAATATAAAAGTTGTTGGGTTAATGGGCATGGCAACTTTTACCGATAATAAAAACCAAATCCGAAAAGAATTTAAAAGCCTAAAAAACTTATTTGATAAACTTCTAAACTTCAAACTTGAAACATCAAACCTGAAACTTGAAACCCTAAGCATAGGCATGAGCGGAGACTACCAAATCGCGATTGAGGGAGGTAGTACTATGATTCGTGTAGGAAGTAATATATTTGGAGAAAGAAATTACAATTAATTATGAATCAATATTTAGCATTACTCAGAGGTATTAATGTTGGTGGCAACAACATCATCAAAATGGTGAATTTAAAAGCTTGTTTTGAGAAAATGGGTTTTACTGATGTGAAAACGTACATTCAAAGTGGAAATGTAATTTTTAAATCCGACACAAAAAACCTCAACCAACTAACCCAAACTATTGAAAAAAGCTTATCGGAACAATTTAATTACAACTCTGTTGTAGTGGTGATAACACATCAACAATTGAATAAAGTTATTGGGGAAATTCCTGCAAAATTTGGTGCTGATAAAGACAGCTACCGCTACGATGTTTTATTTATAAAAACTCCGCTTAAAGCTACTGAAATTATTGCTGACATCCCGCAACACAATGAAGTGGACAAAGCTTTCTCAGGAACGCATGCCATCTATTTCACACGATTAATAGAAAAAACCAACAGAAGCTATTTAAGCAAACTTATTCAACTTCCTATTTATAAAAATATTACTGTGAGGAATTGGAATACTACCTCCAAATTACATCAATTAATGAATAACTAAAATTTTATTATGCAAACAGAAAAATGTCCTTGGTGCTTAGGTTTTGAGCAATACATCAACTACCATGATGAGGAATGGGGTGTGCCCGTTTTAGACGATACCAAACAATTTGAATTTTTAGTATTAGAAAGTGCTCAAGCCGGATTAAGTTGGTCAACCATATTAAAAAAACGAGAAAACTACCGACAAGCCTTTGCAGATTTCAATCCTGAAAAAGTAGCTCAATTCGACTCCAAAAAAGTAGAAGAATTATTACAAAATGCAGGAATTATAAGAAACAGAGCCAAAATTGAAGCCGCCATTAACAACGCAAAGATTTTTTTAGATATCCAAAAAGAATACGGCTCTTTTGCTCAATTTATTTGGAGTTTTGTAAATGGCAAACAAATACAAAATCAATGGAAAACATTAAAAGAAGTTCCTGCAACTACTGCTATTTCTGATGAATTGGCAAAGACCATGAAGAAAAAAGGATTTAAGTTTTTAGGTAGTACTACTCTTTATGCTCATATGCAAGCAGTTGGTATGGTAAACGACCACTTGATTTCTTGTCCGAGATATGCCAAAATTAAAAAGGATTTCGGCAATAAACAGCTGATTTAAATATTCTTCCAATAATAATCAAAACAAATTGGACAAATAGTGTGGCTCATATTTTTAGGCATTGTTGAAATATAATCTGGCACCCAATCCCACTTACTCATATCTATGGCAGACTGTGTTCTTCTGCAATTACTACATTGGTTGATAAATCCGGTTTCTTGCAAGTAATTTTTTTCTATATGAGTTACTTCATTTTCTATTTCTCTCTCTACTTGCATAGAATTTAAAACAATTATACCCTTAGCATTTTTTAAAGGATATAATTTCTGCATAAACAACCTGTATTTTTTAACACTTGAACATTCATACAATAAATTCTTGCTTTTCCCAGTTGCAAAAACCTCAATAAGTGTCTGGGAATACATTTTCTTAATATCTCCATTTATAGCTTTTAAAACATTAGAACCCAGTGAATAATTATTTGTTATTTGCGGTTCTCCATCATTATCTCTTGCAAATTGAAAATACGCTTCATTAAAATAAATTAGATTTAAATTTTCATCAACAGCATAAATAC
>CAMPHX010000110.1 GCA_946886085.1 uncultured Flavobacteriales bacterium
AGACTAAATCTTTAGTTCTTTAAAAAAAGACTTATAACAAAAACCTAATTGTAGCTGCTTTTTTATAACAAAAAATCCCAACAAGTTAAAAAGCTTGTTGGGATAAAAAAGTAAATGTAAAATCTTTTCTTTAAAACAAGTAGCTTAAGCTTACGCCATACGTTCTACCTAACTGATAAGAGTTAAATGTATATTCCACATCTTTATAAACCTGTGTTTGTTTAACAATAGGATTTAATAAGTTAGATGCCGAAAGTCTTAGTTTAAAATGATCTCCTAAAGTTTTGGTTAAGTTAACATTTAACTGATGTACGGGTTGAGCTTTTACATTAGGTGTTGCATCTACTACCACTAAAGTGATTTTTTCT
Organism: uncultured Flavobacteriales bacterium; assembly: GCA_946886085.1. Next base: position 369 of record CAMPHX010000110.1, read on the forward strand.
CCGGCAACATTGTAGTTTAAGTTTACAGATAAGCCTAACGAATCATTGTTATATCCTAAAAAAGCATTTACTATATAAGGTGACTGACCATACATTTCTCTTGTGCTTGCTGCACTTGGGTCTTGAGCTCTTATTAATTCTAATTGTTGTTTATCAATATCTACTTTTGAAGTAATTAAAGAAAAATTACCACCAATGCTAAATTGTTGTTTATCGTTTGATATAAAGTTCAATTGTTTTTTTACTTCCACCTCAACTCCGTAAAGTTTACCGTTTTCAACATTTCTCCATGTTAACTCATCATTTTGGGCTTGTGTGTTAAACACAAACTCAATAGGATTGGTAAAGTTTTTATAAAACACTCCAAAGGAAACCAATTCTCCTAAATTTGGGAACAATTCAAATCTTAAGTCAAAATTATCTACCAATGTTCTGTCTAATTCCGGATTACCAATAATAATCCAATTAGCAGCAAAATCGTAAGAAGCAAACCCGGAAATTTCTCTAAAAGTAGGTCTTGCTAGAGTTCTAGAGTAAGCTGCTCTTAAGTTTGTTTTAGGAGAAAGCGCATAAGAAGTATTAATAGCAGGTAAAATGTCCACACTTTCTAACAAACCTGCTTGTTGTGTTTCATCTGCACTAACACTCGTAATGTAAGTAGTCTCCAATCTTGCACCACCAATAACTCTTAATTTTTTGTTTTCCCAATCATATCAGATTAATTATCCGGTTGTTATAATTTTCTATCATACATAGTTTTTTCTTTTTTCAGAATTATCTTCCATGTAAATGTATTGAGAAACAGGATTTCCTGGTGATGGTAAGTTCATGTTTTCATCTGCTAAATAATCAACAACACTTCCTGTAAACATACTCGCTCCTTGTTTTCTATAATTATATCTAAACTCACTTAGTGTTCTATCTTGATATAAATAAGCTCCACCAAATTTAATTTTTGATGATTTACCATCTTTTTCAAATAACATAAATTCTAAGTTCATTTTGGCATCAAAAGTAGATTGATCTAAATATCTGTAAAAACGAGCAGGAGCCGGGTAAGCTGAAGTGTTTATACTGTAAGTAGTATCATTATCTGTACTAATTGTATAATCATTAGAAAAATAACGTTGATCTGGCGTATATTGAGAAGACGTAGAATAAACTGTTAACCAATCGATTTTAAGTTTTTTCAGTCCTTCAACATAATGGTCGCCTTTTAATTGGTAACTTGTTAACTGTCTTTCTTGGTAAGATAAACTTCTTGTTTGGTAGTATAACCCTTGATCTTCTTTTGGAAAAATACCTTCCTGAAAAGTAGTTTCTTTAGTACCGCTTTGATTACGAACATAGGTTAAACTCAACTTATTGTTCTTTCCTATTTTATAGGAAAGATTTCCTAACGCTCCCATCAACACTTCTTCTTGAGATTTAGTATCGTTTAATTCTTGTTGCGTAATTAATTCTTCCACCTCATCAACACTACCTGTTAAGCTGTATCTTCCCGAAAATGCATTTTGTTGTTTGTGTACAAACTCTCTTGAGTAAGAAAGTCCGGCAACAAAGCCTAAAGTATTTCCAAAAACTGTTTTTTGATTTCCTACAGATAAAGAATAACGTTGGTTGATTGATGAAGGAGTTTCAACACCTTCCATTTCTTTACTGAAAGATTTAGTAACTTTTTCCAACTGAGCATTATTTACAAACAAAGGAGGAACACCTCCATTTAATATCGGCTCAGGAATATCTCTACCTCCATCATCTTTACCAAATAATTCAGAGGAAGCGCCTCCGTGAGATAAAAATTGGTCGTTAAAACTAGAGAAAGTATTGTAACTAACTCCCGCAGAAAATTGTAAAGTAAATTTTTCAGGAAAATCTTTCGTTTCAATATTTAGCAATCCTCCGGTAAAACTTCCCGGTAAATCAGGAGAAAATGATTTTACTACCGTCATGTTTTCAATCATATTAGTAGGAAATAAATCTAATTCCACTGCATTTTTGTTGGGGTCTAACCCCGGAATTTCTGCTCCGTTAAGGGTTGTTTTGCTGTATCTATCGCTCAAGCCTCTTACATAAACATATTTACCACCTTCAATGGTGACGCCTGTAACTCTTTTTGCAGCACTTGCCACATCATTATCTCCTCTTTTGGTAATTTCCTGAGCAGTAATCCCTTCCATTACTGTTGCCGATTTTTGTTTCACTTTTAGCATATAGTTTTCTGAACTTCTAACTGCTTTAGCTTCCACCACAAAATCAGATAACGCTACAGAAGAGTTTTGTAAAGAAAAGTTATGCATTACTACTTGTTTATCGGCTACATTAACTTCTATAGAATCTGAATTAAAAGAAATGTAAGAACAAATAATGGTTTGTTTCCCTGCAGGAACATTCTTTATAAGGTAATTTCCTTCAAAATCAACAACAGCACCTATAGAAGTTCCTTTAACAAAAACAGTTGCTCCAATAAGTTCTTCTGCAGATTCAGAGCTAACTACTTTCCCTTTAATCATTCCTTGCGAAAAAACTATTGTTGTGGTTAAAATTAAACTAAAAGTGCTTACTAATTTTTTCATTTTTATTCTTATTATTTGATAGTACAAAGGAATTACAACAGATTGAATGAGACGTTAATCGAATGTTACATTAGTGTTATTTTCTGGTAATATTTTATGACAAAAAGTGCCATTTACTTAACACATATGAGTGCTTTATTTTCTCAAATACCCCAAAAAATGGCTATTTATTAAGGATTTATACCTTGTCTTCATATATTAACTAATTGTTAAGATGGATGATGTGTTTATTCATATTTACAAAAACTACGGCAGTTTTTTGAATAGATGTACAAAAAACTATTTGCCTGATTTATAAACTTTTTTTATATTTGAGAAAAGATAAGTTTGATAAAAATCAGACCTATCTACATGTTAGTAGTCATTAAAAAACTCTTAAACTATGACAACACAAAAAAACAAAGATAGAAACAATTCGACTGAACTTAATCCAACTCCTTTTACCCAAACTTACTTTCACGGAACAAAAGCTGATTTGAAAATTGGAGATCTAATTAAAGCGGGGTTCAACTCCAACTTTGGGCAAAGAAAAAATACAACATATATTTTTTTGACAGCAACTTTAGATGCTGCTATATGGGGAGCTGAACTTGCTTCTGGTGAAGGGCGTGAAAGAATTTATTTAGTTGAAGCAACAGGTCCAATTGAAGATGATCCAGACCTAACTGACAGAAAATTCTCAGGTAATCCCACAATGTCATATCGTTCAACTAAACCGTTTAAGGTTGTAGGAGAAGTTACCGTTTGGCAAGGGCATCCTGTAGAACAAGTTAGAACAATGAAAGAACACCTTGACAAGCTTAAAGAACAAGGCATTAACTCATTAAATGATTAAAAAAACAGAAGATGAAGAAAAGTAATCTGTTAGAAATGAATAATATAGGTGTCGTTGTAGAAAACCTTGACAACGCCATATCTTTTTTCTCTGAAATTGGTTTAAAGCTCGAAGGGCGTACTACAATTAAAGATGAATGGGCTGGTCGTGTTACTGGACTTGGCGATCAGAACGTAGAGGTAGCTATGATGGTTACACCCGATGGACACAGCCGCCTTGAAATTTCAAAGTTTATCAACCCAACAACTATATCAGACCATAGAAACGCACCTGTTAATTCTCTCGGTTATCTACGTATAATGTTTAGAGTTGACAACATTGACGAATTAGTTTCTCGACTCATAGAAAACGGCTCTGAACTTGTTGGTGAAATGGTTCAGTATGAAAACTCATACCGGCTTTGCTACATCCGTGGAACGGAAGGACTTCTAATTGGGTTGGCAGAACAACTATAAAACAAAAAAAGACCTTTCTATCTTGGATAGAAAGGTCTTTTTTTAAGCTATTTTAAATTATATTATGGGAAAGTCAATGTCCAACCTTGAGCCCAATTAGCTCCTCCTGGTTCAAAAGCACCTTTGTACGTTACATTAGTGTACCAAGGATCTATTGGAGCAGCACCTGCCGCTAAGCCTGAAGGAATAGGATTAGTTGCTGAAATAGCAACATTTTGAACCGTTAAGTTAGTTACACTTGCGTGAGTTGATAAATCAGCACCTGCATTTTCAACAGCTGAAACGATTAAATCTGAACCAATATTTGATAAAACAATACCATCAAACTTAAGTTGTCCGTTATCTAATCTGTTTTTAGAATCTTCACCAGAAGCTAAATCTTCAACGTCAATTCCTTTACCAAAGTTATGGAAAATAGAGTTGTGGTATTCTCCTCCTGCATTATCTCTAAAAGTTAATAACCTAGAAGTCCCGTTTCCGATATAAGTAGCATTAAAAACTTTAGGAGTAGCATAAGGCATTCCATCTTCAGGAGTAGTTCCTCCATCGTGCTCGCCACCTCTATCTGCATCAGCATTTTGTATTGCTAACCAAAACTGACCTTTTCCTCTAAATCCTTCATCGTAATCAAAAGAATCATCATCACCATTTGAAGCAACTAAATATCTTGTATTTACAGTTCCTCCAAACCATTCAAAACCATCATCAGCATTTCCAACAACTTCAACATATTCTATTGTAGTTCCTGAACCAACACCGCCCATGGTTAATCCATTAATTTCGTTTCCTGCGCCAATGTCAGTACCACCATGTCTGATAGAAACATATTTGAATACTCCTGAATTATCAGCATCATTGCTCCCTCCATAAATTCCTCTAGTTTCTGTAGTAGGTATTCCTTCAATAGCAGAAGTTCCCGGAGTAGAATTTAACGTAGCATTTCCTAAAATCATTACCCCACCCCATTGTCCTGAAGTAGATAATGGCACAGAACCATTTAACGGATCCGCTTCAAAAGTGAAGATAATAGGTTGTGTTGGCGTTCCAACAGCATTAATTTTACCACCTTTTGCAACAATTAGCGCAGAAGCATTTGAGCCTGTTCCCGGCTTTCCTTTAATAACTGTTCCTGCTTGTATGGTTAATTCTTGTCCTGAGTTTACAAACACAAAACCATCTAATAAATACACTTTGTCATTTGTCCAAGTAGTTGTTCCTGTTCCAGAACCATTATCAGTAACAGTAACTACATTACTAGGAGTTGGTGTTGGTGTTGGGTCAACCGGGTCCGGAGTTTTTTTATCATCTTTTTTACAAGAAGTAAAACCTCCAGCAATTCCTACACATAAAGCAGAAATAAGAAGTAAATTTTTTGTTTTCATTTTTTTCATTTTTAAATTTAGTTTATAATTAACTTTTCGATGGCAAAATAACGAGCACATTATTAC
>CAMPHX010000111.1 GCA_946886085.1 uncultured Flavobacteriales bacterium
CTATAATAATTACACCAAAAACAAGCGTTAATAAAAACCATGCTGACATGTAAAATGGAGGTTGAATGGTAAATGAAATAACTGAAGGTACGGTACTCCAAATTCCTGAATCGTTCATGGCAAAAACTTTAAAAGTATAGCTGCCGGGAGCTAACGAAGTATAATAGATAGAGGTATTTACAGTATAAATCCATTCTTTATCAAATCCTTCTAACATGTATTTATATTGAATTCCGGATGGACTATTGCTTATTCCGCTAATATTAAATTCAATAGCGTTGTTTTCATGACTCAATTCATAATGACTTAATGTGGTGGTGTCTTTACCGTTAATTTTTACACTGTTTATAAAAACCGATGGAGGCAAAGAATCTTGTCTAACTCTATCTGTTCTAATGGTTTTGGAATTGATTGGCTTTTCTGTTTGTTGGTCAACAGGTAAATTTTTTAAAATAAACTTGCTTTGTACTTTTTCGTTTTCAATTTCTGTAGATGAAAAGATAGCGGGGGAACTATAGGTTATAGTGGAATTAGCATCAATATGCTCAAACTCATTTTCTAGTTTAAAAACACCATTCCCTGAAGTACCAAACCATAAGTTGCCTTTAGTATCTTCAGCCACAGAAATAACGGTTTGATTTCCTAAATATCGGGTAATATTGGCTTCTTTTAAACTTCCATCAGCATAAGAAATGATACCGCCACTATTTAGTGCAAACCAAATTTTTCCTTGTGAATCTTGAAAAATAAATTCCACATTTTTTTCTACAAAAATTCTATTCAAGAAAGTAGTATTGTTAAACCTTATCACTTCGTGTTGTTTAGAAAACAAGTAGGTTTTATCTTGTAGTTGAACAACATTTGTTCGGGAGTTTCCTGCTGCTTCTGCTAATGGAATAGTAAAGCTATTGGAATTTGTATTTACAAAAAGTTCGTTTTTAGAAGTGTTTTGGTTGTTTCCGGAAATTAATTTGCCATTAAACTTTACAACAAAATAGGGGTAAGGGTTTAATTTTAGGTTGGAAATGGTTTCTGTTTTTAAGTCAATTTGAATTAGAGTACTCCCAACTATTGTACTTATATAAAAAGTAGAATCAGCAAAAATAACGGAATTAATGATTTTGTTTTCTACTCGTTTTTGTACCAATTTATTAAAAGGAAAAGGAACGAGTTGATTGTTTTTTATTTCAAAAATTTCTCCATAAATACTCCAAACATAAAGGTTGTTAGGTGTTTTTATAAATTTAGAAAGGTTTTCTTCGGTTATAATTTTGGATAAGTTATTGTTTTTTATTTCAAAAACACCTTCGCTGCTAATAAACAGCATTTTATTTTTATGTTCTACAATATCGTTAAATTGCAAGTAAGGAGAAGTGGAAGATTTGTAATTACTGAAAGAAGGGTTTTGAGCGAATAAGATTTCACTAAAAATAATGAATTGTATGATGATAATTAATCTTAACAAACCTCCAAATTTTTGATGAAAAGTAGTGATTTTTTGTTTTACAATCAACAACTAATATAGTTTTGGTCGATTTTAATATACAAATGGTAGGGTTTAGTATATAAAAGGTTATTTGTTAAATAGAAAAACCAAGTCTAATACCGGTAAAGTATGTGTATAAGAAAACAGTACGCTTTTAGATGAAAAATCATAGGCTGTAATGGTATTTCCGTCAATTACGTAAAGCTCGTTAGAGAAAGCATCATATTTTATTTTATTAGCGTTTATTCCGTTTAAATAAGGTAAAGTAGAGTGTGTATTAGCATTAACTAGCACTAAATTTCCGTTTTGAGCAATTAAATAAACTCCTGTGCTAATTTCTTCTGTATCAATAATTGTTCCTGCTGATAACCCAAAAGGAGTTGATTTTGAATTAAACTGAGCATCATAAATTTGTATTTTACCATCATTGGTAGTATAGTCATTGGCTAATAAAATTGCTTTATTTGGACCAAAAGCAAAAATATCAATTACATCTTCCGTAAGTTGCAGCTGGTGAACTATTGTTCCGGAGTTGGTCCAATATGTTGTAATAAACCTGGTATTGTTTCCTATGGCTTTTTCTTCAGAAATAAAAACATTGTCGTGTACTAAACCATTTTCGGGATAATAACTTGTTTGAACATTTGAAAAGTAGGTAGGGCTTCCATTAGAGTTGTAGGCTCTGATTTCTCCGTTTCTTATCCCTACATAAAGTTCTTTATCGTGAAAAAAAACATCGGTATAATAAGGAACAGATGAGTTTGGATAAGCCTTACTCCATACTTGATTTCTTGTAGCTACATCATAAGCCATAATTTTTCCATTATATTCTCCAACGGTTATTAATTGTTGTCCATAAGAATTGGCGACCCCACCTAAAAAATCGGAAGGTACAGTTTTAAATAAATTAGCACTATTTCCATTTAACTGATAAATAGAGGTTGAGCTTCCTGAGTTATCGTAAAAAAAGATACCTGTTCTCGTTTTTGGGATTTCGCCATAAGAAATATTAATGTATTTACTGGTTGTATTGTTACCATCACTTGCTTGAATACTAAAATAATATTGCCCTGAAGGCATGTGTAAATCATCGAAAAAATAAGGTTCATTAAAAGAAAAAGATTTTTCATTTGGTGTAAACGAAATGGTTGATAAAACAGGTATATCGTTACTGTTTCTTAAGGAAATAGAAACACTTTTAACAATGTTGTTATCATTAACTGAACCTGTAATAAAAATAGTGTCATTACCATTTATTTGTTGGTTATTATAAGGTGATGATATTGAAATTACAGGTACTTGTTCGTCAGCAATTTTTTTGCAAGAATTCAAAAAAAATAAGGAACCCAATAACAATAATATAAATATTCTATTCGTCATAATCAAAGTAAAATTAATGCTTTTTTAGAAATCAAAAAAGCAAGTGTTTTTTAGCACTTGCTTTTTGGTTTGTTATGAAAGTAAGTAATATTTTATTTATTACCACCTATTCTAATACCAACTTTTAATGCTAGTCTTAAATCTACAGGAATTTCATTTCCAATATAAGGAGTATAATCACTTTCATTAAATTGTTCGTCAGATAAATCTTCAGCAAAGGAATCACTATATTTAACATTGTTAACTATAAACTTTCCTATGCCGAAGGTAGCTTCTAAAAATAAAGCTCCTTTAGATTGCCATTTATAGCCTGCTAATGCACCCAAGCCAAAAGCTGAGGTAGATACGTCTGTTTTGCCAATAATTATATTATTGGCATTGTTTGGGTCTTGAACAGCATAAGCATTATCTTTTGCTTTGGAACTTCTATATTTTCCGTAGACGCCAATATAGATCCCATCATTTCCTTTGTTAGGAGTTGCATAAAATTTATATTCAGGAATAATATTCATTTCAGAGTATTTTTCTACATCTCCATATAATGATTTGCCATCTGCAAACATATTGTCTGACGCGAAATTAATATTTACTCCTATAGAGTTAGAGCTATTCATTAGGTAATCGTAGCCAATACCATATTTAGAAAAAGCAAAACCTAAAACATCTGTACTTATGTCGTGTTGTGCTTTTAGTCCTAAGCCTGAGAACAATAAAGTGGCAATTATTAATTTTTTCATATTAATTTAGTTTAAATTAAACAAAAGTTACCAAAGAGATTTGTAGATAACAGTATCTGGTTGACCATTTCCATAAGCTACACCTATGTCTCTAACAGCTTGAATCATTTCACTTTTTTGTTCTTGGTCTTTTAAGATATATTTCCATTCTCTTGCATCAATTTCTTTAACTCTGGCTTCAATTTTACTCATTAATGCTTTTACTTGAGTAAAGCATGATGTTTGAGGCTCAATAGTTGAAAGAATCGCTCCTGCTTTTTCCGCTGCTTCAATATCTTGAGCTGCATTCCAAATAGTTTGAGCTTCTTGTAATTTCAATTTACAATCTCTTTCAATTTTCTTTAAATAAATAGGTTCAACAGCTTTCATGCTTTTCTCAAAACATTCGTCACAAGCATCTGGCACACTACTCAATAAGAAAATAGCTTCTTCAAATTGATTTTGAGCTTCTAAGTTTTTAGCTTTTTTAATGATTAAATCACAGTTGTTGTTATAATAATCAATTATTTTAGCTTTACCTTCTTTAATAAATGCTTGTACTTCTGGATGAGCAGGTTTAATCATTTTAATTCCTGCCATATATGCTTTGTTTTCATTTACACCTACTCCTTTAACTGTAATGGTTTTACTTGCAAAAGAAGTTCCTTCAAAACCATCACCAATATAAAGTGTTACATCTAACGTGTAAGCATGCATTGTTGGAGGTCCGGGAAGTATATCTTTTGAAGCAACAGTAATATTGGCAGAAATAACAAATCTGGAGTTAAAGGGACTAGCTGAAATGCCATTTTTAGTAATTACTTCTTTTAACTTATTAGTAAGCATATTTTTTGCACTACTTGGCATTCCTTCAATTTGTTCAGGAACCCATGCAGTAAGCATTAATCTGCTCATTTCTGAATCTGATGCTTTTGATTGAGCAAAAGCGTTGCTACTGATGAATAACATGGTTATTGACATCAATAAAAAGTTTAATTTTTTCATAGTAAATTGGTTTTATAATGTTATTATTTTCCTCCTAATATAATGGTTGCTCTACCTAAGCCTTTAACAACTACTTTATTTGGAACACCAAGACCAGCTAGATACTTACTTAACTCTCTAGCAAAACCTCTTGTGTCTAATGCTCTTCCTTGTGCATTATAAAGTGGCATTCTAACTTGTTCAAAAGTCATCATGTTTTCAGTTACATCAAGTACACTAAAACGATTTTTAACAGTATTAGCGGCCATCCAATCTTCAATTACATATGATAATTCATCACCATTTACTTCGGATTCTAAATCAAATTCTGAATCACTCCATTTTTGGATTTTAACAATAACTTCTCTTCCATTCTCAAACATGTCTTCAAAATGAGTTTGAAGAGAAGCGTTAAAGTTATCAATATGTGCAGTTACTGCTTCTTGTAATAAAACAGGGGTTTCTGCTGTAAATGATGGCGCTCCTGTTCCTTGAGCTCCTGCAATTTGCTTATCAGTATAAGCATCTAACCCTTGAAGGATAAATGTTACTGATTTTTTTGGACCTGTAGTATTTACTGTCCAGGTTAGTTGCATAATAATATCTGCCTTAGCTACTTTTTTAAGTTTGTCCATTGGTGTTTCCTCAATATCACTTCCTGAATCTTTTGATGTCATCATATTGTCTTCAGCAGCATCTGATTCTAATGTTTTTAACACAGATTCTAAGTTTTTTAATGGGAAACCTCTTTCTGTCATCATGTTATTGATGGCACTAATTACTAAAAGCACATCAGAATCTTCTTGCAATGCTTTTTTATAATCAGGGATTTTAATTGTTGTTCCTTGGTTATCAAATTCCATGAAATAACCATTTTTAATACACCAATTATCGCTTGGTACCACCATAATGGTAGGTTTTTTTGCTTGTCCGAATGTAGTTGAAATTGCGATTAATGCAATACTGCAAACTAGTAATATTTTTTTCATAATGTTTTAAATTAATTTTTAGAGGGTTATATTATTT
>CAMPHX010000112.1 GCA_946886085.1 uncultured Flavobacteriales bacterium
GGAATATTGTAATTAAAATTTGGTATTTATTCTTTTTAAAAGTTTTTTCAAAAAACAATTCAACCCTATTCTCAGCGTAGTATGAAAAAAGCGACCTAAGCTTAGCATTTGCTAAGCTTTTTATTATTTTTATAGCTTAAGCTATTCTTTAAACTAACCATTATTACTATGTTTGATGGCTACCAAATAAAAAACCCAATGATTTTACATCATTGGGTTTTAAAATTTAGGAAGATATTTATTACTGAATTTCAGTAACAAAATTCAATTCCACATCCGTATCTCCCGGAGCACAAGTGCCGTCTTTTACACCCGGTTGGTGTTTTAACACTACTTGAGTGGTACCAACAGAAACATTTCCTACAGTCCATTGAGAAGCTAAACCTACTTCATAAGTACCATCAGAATCTGTTCTGATAATGCTTAAATTCACATTAGTAGGTGTGAAGCAAAAAATATGTTCATCATCTTCTTCTTGTATTTCTGTAGTAATATTTTCCACAGGGTTTTTAGATTCGTCATATACTTCAATAGCAGCATTATATACTGTATTAGCAACTAATCTAATGGTATCAAATTGTGTTGGCGCATTTCCACCATCACCATCAGGGTCTCTAAAAAAGACAGTTACTGTTGGCTCAACACCTGCGGTATCTATAAATGTAATTTTAACAGTAGTAATTAATTCTTCTTCATTAGCAGGAGGAGTTGAAGAGGATGGTTTTGGAGTATCATCGTCTTTTTTACAACCTACCATTAAGGCGGCTGCTAAGAATAGAAATAAACTTGCTTTGGTTATTTTTTGTATTGTTTTCATATTTTTTATTTTAAAATGTTGTTTTTAATTGAAGTATAAAATTTCTACCCATCTCATCGCTATAATACCTGAATTTGTTGAGGTAATCACGATAAGTGGTGTTTAATAAATTATTGATTTGCATCCCGATAATTAGTGGCACAGTTTGTTTTTTGGTTTTGTATAATGGAATTTCCAATCCGGCTTGTAAACTCAGCAATTCATACCCTTTTGGTGGCGGCACAAAATCAGAATTAGCCTCATACCTAGTTTGTTCTAACACATGTTGCAACGAAACACTTATAAATAAATTTTTTAATGATTTTAAACTATCTACATGAAAGTTAATACCATTTTCAAATCTATCGGAAGGAATACTGTATAGCCATTCATTAGCAGTTTCATCAAACGCTCTGATTAAAGAGACTTTTCCTGTATAAGTAACATTTTTATGGAAATGATAATCCACTTTTGTGTCCACACCTTTAAATGTAGCGGTTGTTTGCTTGTATCTAAAAGTAGGAAAAGCACCTCTAATGGTTAGTGTTGGCGGCAACTCAGGAGCTAAATAAATATAATCAGCAATGTGGTTGTAATAGCCTTCCACTTGAATTAGCAGTTTTTCAGCACGATATTCTACAGAAAAAAGGTTGTTATAAGCCTTTTCGGGAGAAAGCGTTCTGTCGCCAATTTCTACAGCAGCAGCACCATGATGAACACCATCGCTAAACAACTCGTTTATTCCCGGTGGACGCCAAGCTGAACCGAAGTTATACCCTAATGTTACCTTATCAGTAAGCTTATAAACACTACCTATTGTGCCGGAAAAATTCTCATAGTTAAAATCAGGTTCGGTTAGTTCATCTTTTTCCCACACATAAGCTTGTTGGTAGATTTTATCGTATCGTACACCACCTTCAATCTGGAGTTTGTAATTATTACTTGTCCAGTTTTCTATCCAAAAAATACCCGAGCTGTATTTAATAAAATTGGGAATAAAATTTCTGCCTTCCGTTGTGTTTCCCTGATAAAATCCACTCACACCAATAGAGCCTTTAAACTTTTTAATTCTTTTGTGTTCCCAAATTAAGTCGGCCGTATGGGTGGTTAAACCAAATTTAAGATCGGGCAAACTAGGGTCGTTTTCTCTACCTCTTGGTTGGTGCTTATCAAACTCATTTCTCAGGTTAAACTGACGGGCATAAACTAACTCCAGTTTTCCTACTTTTCCTGTAGCCACATAACTTTTTACCTTAAACAATTCATGCTCAAATTTCTGATAAGGACGTTCTATATCGTAAGTGAAGTCAGCTTTTTCTAAAGGTTCTTCGGCAGCAAAAGCAGTTTGTAAATCAGTAAGATTTCCAATATGAGCACCTGAAAAAATGCCAATAATGGAGTTAAACTGACTGTAAAATAGCTCCACACCGTATTTTTCTTTATTCAGACCTAACGTCCACGAAAAATTCTGTTCTTCCACACCAGTATTTTTAAGAAAATAGTTGGGTGTCTGCATATTTCCACTTTTTTTCAGAGAACCTTGCACACGCCAAGCAATGCCTAAAAGTTTATCGCTTTTTCCCTCTAACATCGCAGAACTAACTCCTTGTTGTCCGTTAGAAGATCCAATAGCATTAATTTCGCCATTAATTCCTGAACTGTCAGGTAATTCGGCAGGTTCTACCAATATAACGCCACCAATAGCATTTGCGCCATAACGGACACTTTGAGCACTTTTTACCACACTAAGTTTATTGGCAATAAAAGGATCAATTTCAGGAGCGTGTTCGCTTCCCCATTGTTGTCCCTCTTGCCTAATACCATTATTTAGAATAAGAATTCTATCGCTATGCATCCCATGAATTACAGGTTTAGAAATAGAATTTCCGGTTGTAAGCGTTGTAACTCCGGTAAGTTCTTTCATGCTTTCACCTAAAGTTCTTCCTCGGGTTTTAGTAAGTTCTTCCGGTGAAAGTTCCTTTTTTACAACAGAACTAAGCGGTTTTATTTCATTTTCTATGATAGCAAATTCTTTCAATTCCTCAATATGATGTTCTAAATAAAAGGTTTTTTTAGTGTGTTGGGTAATCAATATTTGTTGCGTATCAGGCTCACAACCAATATGACCAATAACCAGTGTGTAATTTTGCTTACACAGGTTAGGAACGACAAAAACACCGTTCATATCGGAAACGTATCCTTTTTCTAATTCAACAATATAAATTGTAGAAAAAGACAAAGCTTGTTGATCATGTTCGTCAATTACAATTCCTGAAAGCGTAAACTCGCAAGAAGGTGTTTGTGTAAATACCACAGATTGACCAACTATGCCCAACAAAATTAAGAGCAATAAACCCTTCATTTTGATTGAATTAATTGTAAGAATAGTGCTTATAGCAATAGGCTATAAGAACATTGATAAGCTAAAAATATTGATTTTTTAAAGTGCCGAAAAATCGGGATGATTAAGGAATTATCAAAAAATAAACTACACATCCTGACTTGTTCTTTTACTCTTTTTTTGCGTTGTAAAATCGTTAAATAGTCAAGACTATTCGCCTCATTTACGCCTTAAAAAACAACAAAATTACTACATCAATTTTGCATATTTTATTTCTTGATAATTCCTAAGCGGTGGGAGGACCTCTGAGAGGAGTGTTTTTATTGGTGTTTTTATTAATGAAAACCGTTAAGTATTCACTAATAATGGTTTTTTCGTTTAAGAAACTAAAGAAATGATGGTTTTTATTGCTTACTTCTGAAGAAGCAGAGAAGTTGAACGTACAAACTAAATCTTCTTGTTCGTGTTCAACATGGTGAAAGTGTTTTTCGGTTTTTGCATCGCAATGTACGCCTTCATGATGAAAAAATAATTCATGAACAGTTCTTCCTAAATAAGCGTAGGAAATAGCAATAACAAGTAATAGACTGATATGTTGCTTTATGCGATTCATAAATAGAACACAAAGTTACTCATTTTATTAATGATAAATTATTTGAATGAATATATTAGTTGGTGTGTAAGAAAAAATATATTAAATTTGCACTCACTTTAAAAAAAGGTCCTGTGGCCGAGCGGTTAGGCAGAGGTCTGCAAAACCTTGTACAGCGGTTCGAATCCGCTCGGGACCTCCAAATAAAAAGCCTCTGATAGAAACATCGGAGGCTTTTTTTGTTAATGATAAATTAAGTCGCTTAACATTAACTTAACATTACTTTTTTATTTGGTTAATATAGATAATGAATCCAAAAGATACTTTTGCCTCGAATTTAAGGTTTTAAAAGTAATAGATATTTAACAATAAGTAAACATAGATGAACAGTATTAAATTAATATTAACATTTGTTGTAACGCTTTTTCTAAGTGTATTGGGTTTTTCGCAAGAAGTAACAAATGGTAAGTTTGGTAAAGGAATATATAATGTTATAGCTGCCGATAGTTCTTGGAGTATGAAGGTGGGAGCTAGATTTCAAACATTATATATAGGCGAGTGGGATATAGATGACAAAGGAAATTTTAGGGATGGAAGTTCTAATTTTTTAGTTAGAAGAGCTAGGTTGAAGTTTGATGGATTTGCTTACAGTCCTAAGTTGCAATATAAGTTAGAGTTAGGCTTGAGTAATAGAGATATGTCGGGAGCAAATCAATACACTAGCAATTCTCCAAGATATATATTTGATGCATTGTTGAAATGGAATTTTTATAAAAATTTTGTTTTGTGGATGGGGCAAACCAAATTACCGGGAAATAGAGAGCGAGTGGTTTCATCAGGAGATTTGCAATTTGTTGATAGGTCTATGTTAAATAGTGCTTTTAATATAGATAGAGATATGGGGATTCAATTGAGACATCATTTTAAAATAGGGAGTACTTTCTTAGTTAGAGAAATAGCTGCCTTTTCTCAGGGAGAAGGAAGAAATATTACTTCTGGTAATCTTGGGGGGTATCAATATACCTATAGAGTTGAATTTTTACCTTTTGGAAAATTTGCTAAAAAAGGTGATTATTCCGGTGGTGATTTAGTGAGAGAAGAAAAAGTAAAATTAGCTATTGCAGGAACTTACGATATGAACGATAACGCTGTTAAAACAAAAAGTAATTTGGGAAGTTACATGGTTAATGATATAGGGTTGTATGAAACAGATGTTCATACCTTATTTATTGATGCCATGTTGAAATATAAAGGCTTTTCGTTTATGGCAGAATATGCTCAACGAGAAGCTGATCATCCTGAAGCAATAAATGGTGACGGAACACTAACTGGTGATATTGTAAATGTAGGTAAAGGAATAAACTTGCAAATGGGCTATTTGTTTAAATCAAATTGGGAATTATCTGGAAGGTTTACACAAATTGATTATATAAAAGAAATTACCGGAAAAGATGTAACAAGTCAATATACATTGGGATTATCAAAATATTTTTCAGGACATAAGTTAAAAGTACAATCTGATATAAGTTATGCTACCTCAAATAATTTTACTACAGGTGGATTAATGAGCAGACTACAAATTGATCTTCATTTTTAAAATTAACATTAACTTAACATTGGAGATAAATTCCCAACTTACTTTTGAATTAATAAAATAAAGAAAATTAGCAAGTTTTTAAAATGGAGGCAACCATAAGTAAATCAGAAAGTAAGAGACAGATTTTAAAGAGTAAATTAAAATCTAGAACAGTATTTTTAAACGCAATTGCAGAGTTAATTGCATCAACCTTTTTTTCTGCATTATATTTTATTTTTATTAGTAGGTATCTGTCAGAGAATTTTCAGAACGATTATAT
>CAMPHX010000113.1 GCA_946886085.1 uncultured Flavobacteriales bacterium
TGTAATTGTTAAACAAAATAGTATTTTTGTTTCATATTTTTATTAAATATGTTAAACAAAAAGAAAAAAGTAATCATTATTGGAGCCGGATTCTCATCGCTTGCTGCGGCAAGTTATTTGGCTCAACAAGGACTTCAAGTTGAAGTCTTAGAGAAAAATGATTCACTTGGCGGAAGAGCTCGTCAGTTGAGAAAAAATGGATTTTTATTCGATATTGGTCCTACTTGGTATTGGATGCCTGATGTGTTCGAACGATTTTTTAATGATTTTGATAAAAAACCATCCGATTATTATGTGTTGGAAAAACTAGCTCCAGCCTATCAGGTATATTTTGAAGTGTTAAAATCCATTACCATAAGTGATAATTTAGAAGATATTTATGCGGTTTTTGAGGCCGAAGAGAAAGGCAGTTCTTTTTATTTAAAGAAATTTTTAGCTGATGCAAAAAACAATTACGATGTTGCTATAAAAGACTTGGTTTATCGTCCGGGAGTTTCATTTACAGAGTTAATTACTCTACAGACCATTACTAAGCTCAACCAATTTTTTACGAGCATAAGTTCGCAAATCAGACAACACATTAAGAGTAAAAAACTCATCCAAATTTTAGAATTCCCGGTGTTGTTTTTAGGAGCCAAATCTGGTAATACGCCTGCTTTTTACAATTTTATGAACCATGCCGATTTTGGGTTAGGAACTTGGCATCCTAAAGGAGGAATGTATGAAGTGGTAAAAGCTATGCAACATTTGGCTCTTTCGTTGGGAGTGATATTTAAAACCAATCAAGATGTAGAAAAAATTGTGGTGGAAAACAATGAGGCTAAAGGAGTGCTTGCCAATGGCGAATTTATTCCTGCCGATGTAGTGCTTAGTGGTGCCGATTATCATCATACAGAAACCTTACTTGATGAACAGTTTAGAGCTTATTCAGAGAAATATTGGGAAAAGAAAACCTTTGCACCATCTGCTTTGTTGTTTTATGTTGGGTTCAAGAAGAAATTAAAAAAGGTATCGCACCATACCTTATTTTTTGATACCGATTTTGATTTACACGCTAAAGATATTTATGATAATCAAAAATGGCCTGAAAAACCACTTTTTTATGCCAGTTTTCCGAGTATAACAGACAATTCTTTTGCTCCCGAAGGACAAGAAGCAGCAACTTTTTTGATTCCAATTGCTCCTGGAATTGAAGATACTCCCGAAATTCGATTAAAATATTTCAAAAAAATTATACAACGCTTAGAATTGCTAACACAGCAAGAGGTGGAAAATGATATTGCTTTTTATGAATCGTATTGTGTGAAAGATTTTGTGAAAGATTACAACGCTTACAAAGGTAATGCCTACGGAATGGCTAATACCTTGCTACAAACTGCCTTTCTTCGTCCGAAAATAAAAAGTAAAAAAGTAGCCAATTTATTTTTTACTGGTCAGCTAACTGTTCCTGGTCCGGGAGTTCCTCCATCATTAATTTCAGGAAAATTAGCAGCCAACCTTATTGTCAAATCCCTAACTAAAAATAAAGTATATGAAAAAGTTATTTGATGATTTATCTTACAAAAGCAGTAAGTTGGTTACCAATACCTACAGCACTTCTTTTGCTTTGGCTGTAGGCATGTTGGCTCCATCTATCAGAAAAGACATACATAGCATTTATGGGTTTGTTCGTTTTGCCGATGAAATTGTAGATTCTTTTCATGGATATGATAAGAACTTGTTATTGAATCAGTTTGAGTTGGAGTATTATAACGGAATGACTAACGGAATAAGTCTAAATCCTATTATTAATTCTTTTCAGCATACGGTAAAAAAGTATAATATAGATGATGAGTTAGTTAATGCTTTTCTAACCAGTATGCGTATGGATTTGCACAAAACCGAATATACTACTACCGATGAATATAAAGCTTATATTTATGGTTCGGCAGATGTAGTTGGACTAATGTGCTTGAAGGTTTTTGTAAGTGGTAATGAAGAAAAATATAAGGAGTTAAAAGGTGCAGCCATGCGTTTAGGTTCTGCTTTTCAAAAAGTAAATTTTTTGAGGGATTTAAAACAAGATGTTGATGAACTTTCTAGAGCTTATTTTCCGGGAGTAAATTTAAAATCGCTTACGCAAGAAAATAAGTTACAAATTATTAATGAAATAAAGACAGATTTTGAAGCAGCTTATAAAGGAATTGTAAAATTACCTGCTGAAGCACGTTTTGGCGTTTATACTGCTTTTATTTATTACAAAAAGTTGCTATTGAAGTTAGAACAAACCCACCATAGCGAAATTATTAAGAAAAGAATAAGGGTTTCTAACCCTGTAAAATTAGGGTTGTTGGCACAATCGTTTGTAAGGTTAAAATTGAATTTATTATAAAATGCAAAAACGCTGCTGGCTGTTTATATTATCAAGTTTATTGTGTGTTAATTTAATGGGCAACAATATTAATTTGGCACGAACCAAGCTTTCTAAAGTAACAACTATTGCTCAAATTGATACAGTTTTAATATTAATAGACGACATAAACACACCTATTTCTAAAGCCTACAAAGGAGCTTATACAATGATGAAAGCAAAATATGTAAATTCTCCATTTAAGAAGTATGCATATTTTAATGAAGGTAAAGCATTAATAGAAAAGGCAATTGAACAAGCTCCCAACAATGTAGAGATACGTTATTTACGAGCAACACTTCAGGTTAAATTGCCTAAATTTTTAAATTATTACGAAAATATAAATGATGATATTGACTTTGTTTTAACAAACCTTAAGAGAGCAGAAATTTCAAGAGAAGTGAAATATAAAATAATTATTAACTTAGTAGCAGCTAATTTAATTTCTAACGAACAAAAAGCTACTATTTTTTACCAAATGAACTATGCAAGAAGTACGAGTGATATTAGTGAATGAGCATGATAATGAGGTAGGTACTATGCCTAAATTAGAAGCACATCAAAAAGGTTTTTTACATAGAGCCGTTTCTGTTTTTTTGTTTGATTTGGATGGGAATTGGGTATTGCAAAAAAGAGCTGCTGAAAAGTATCATTCAGCTAATTTATGGACGAATACTTGCTGTAGCCATCCTTATCCTAAAGAAAACACCAAAAAAGCTGCAGAAAGAAGATTGGTAGAAGAAATGGGTATAAAATGTGAGTTGACTAAAGTGTTGAGTTTTGTTTACAGAGCAGAACTAGATAATGGATTAGTAGAACACGAATTTGATCATGTTTTTATTGGGTTTACGGCTGAGTTGCCATCGCCCAATAAAGATGAAGTATCTGATTGGAAAATTGTGTCTTTTGAAGTATTAGACAATGAAGTTCAAAACAATCCTAAGCAATTTACCGAGTGGTTTAAATTGATTTATAGAAAAATTAACCTGCATTTAGAATTGAATAAAATTCATCTAAAAAATTAAGCTATGTTGTTTGTTAGTATAATTATTGTTACATTTTTTTTGATGGAAGGTGTAGCTTGGGCTGCTCATAAATATATTATGCATGGGTTTTTATGGTATTTACATGAAGATCATCACACCAAAAATCCTAATTCTTTTTTTGAAAAAAACGATTACTTTTTTGTGATTTTTGCTGTTCCGGGCATGGCTTGTATTTTATTGGGAACTATTTTTTTGGTTCCTTACACCTTGCCTATTGGTTTAGGAATTACCATTTATGGTGCGGCTTATTTCTTTGTCCACGAAATTTTTATTCACCAACGGTTTAAAGTGCTTAGAAATACCAATATAAAATACTTTAAAGCCATCAGAAGAGCTCACAAAGTGCATCACAAACATTTAAGAAAAGAAGATGGAGAGTGTTTTGGAATGTTGTGGGTACCGCTAAAATATTTTTCTCAAAAATAAATGGAGGCACTCTATTTAATATTGCTCTTAGTTTCATTTAGCCTTCCTTTTGGATATTCGTTTGAGAAAAAAATGCACTTTATTGAGCATTGGAAAATCGTTTTTTCGGTTATTTCAATAGTTGCCATAGTTTATATTGTTTGGGATGTTATTTTTACCAAAATAGGCGTTTGGGGGTTTAATCCGAATTATTATTTAGGAATTACTATTTTTAATTTACCTATAGAGGAACTTTTGTTTTTCTTTCTAATTCCTTATGCCAGCATTTTTATTCACTATTCACTACAATACTTTTTTCCGAAAGCAAAATTGACTAATAAATTTGTTGTGCCTTTTACTTGGCTGCTTATTGCTTTTTTATTAGTATTAATTGCATTGAATATGGGTAAATTATACACTCAAATAAATGGATTTTTCTTAGTATTTGCTTTGCTATTGGGCTTGTTGGATAAAAACAACACCCTACATCGTTTTTATATTTCTTACTTAGTAATTCTCATTCCTTTTACCATTATAAATGGCATTTTAACCGGAAGTTTTATTGATGAACCTATAGTATGGTACAACAATGCAGAAAATCTAGGCATCCGGTTTTTTACTATTCCTGTTGAAGATTTTGGTTACGCTTTTAGTATGTTGTATTTTTCTGTTATTTTGATAGAACGATTTAAAACCAAAACCAATGACTAAAAAAGTATTAATTACAGGCGGAACAGGATTAGTAGGAACAGCATTAACGAAACTTTTGGTTGAAAAAGATTATGCAGTTACTATACTCACACGGGATAAAAATAGAACCTCAACAAATCCTAACATCATTTATAGTTATTGGAATCTCAACAATGGAATTATTGATAAAGATGAGCTATTTTCAGCGAATTACATTGTTCATTTGGCAGGAGCCGGAATCGCGGAGAAACCTTGGTCGGTAAAACGTAAAAGAGAAATTTTAGATAGCCGAGTGAAGCCTGTAAAGCTTATTTACAACAATTTAAAAAACAACTTTCATCAACTTAAAGCTTTTATTTCTGCTTCGGGAGTGGGATTTTATGGAGCGGTAACCACCAATGCCATTTTTGATGAAACAGCACCTTCTGCTACTGATTTTTTAGGAAAAACTTGTTTACAATGGGAACAAGCAGTGGATGAAATAGCTGACTTATCAATAAGGACAGTAAAATTACGAACGGGAATAGTATTGGCTAAAAATGGTGGAGCGTTACCTAAAATGATGCAGCCTTTTAAGTTTGGCTTAGGTGCTGCGTTGGGAACAGGA
Organism: uncultured Flavobacteriales bacterium; assembly: GCA_946886085.1. Next base: position 5,138 of record CAMPHX010000113.1, read on the forward strand.
AAACAAATTATGTCTTGGATACATATTGATGATTTAGCTCGTCTTTATTGTGTAGCCATAGAAAACGAAAATTTTAATGGAACATACAATGCCATTGCCGGAAATGTAAACAATAAAGACTTTTCTAAAATGCTATCAAAAGCAATAAATAAACCTTTTTGGTTGCCTAATGTACCAGGATTTATGTTAAAACTTTTCTTGGGAGAAATGGCTGTAATTCTGTTAGAAGGCAGTGCTGCCAGTAATCAAAAAATGCTTCAAACAGGGTTTAATTTTCATTTTACCGATTTAGAAGTGGGGTTGAGGGAGTTGGTTGGGAAGTAGTCTTTTTTTTATAATAATCAATTGCCCTTTGGGTGGATAAATTCATTGAAAGCCAACTTAATTTTTCTTGAGTCTTTAAAAAATTAAATAATTTAACTTCATAA
>CAMPHX010000114.1 GCA_946886085.1 uncultured Flavobacteriales bacterium
CAAAAAAACCTTTGAGTTTTTATAAACAGAAATCTTTGAATACTCACATCAACCTACTTCTCTCTCACTTTTTTGTAAGCTCTGATAGCTAACATCAGCAATATGCCAAAAAGTACAATGCCTACTACTCCCCAAACCCAACTCATGGCTTCTTTGAGGGTAACCAAAAACACAATGGCAAATAAAAAGATGGTAGCTACTTCATTCCAAATCCGTAATTTAAAGGAAGAGTACTTAATTTTATTCTGCTGCAACTGAACAAATATACGATGACACATAAAATGATAAACATACAATGCCATTACAAAGGTAAGTTTAACATGCATCCACGGTTGCGATAAATAATACCCAAAATTGGTATAGAGCAACCAACCTGCAAAAAAAGCTGTTAATATTGCTGATGGCCAAGTAATGCCATACCATAAGCGTCTGCTCATGATTTTATATTGTTCTTGCAAAATGGCTTTAGCACTTTCTTCTTTGCTTTCTGCTTCTACATGGTAGATAAACAACCGAACAATATAAAATAACCCGGCAAACCAAGTGACTACAAATATGATGTGTAATGCTTTTATGTATAATGGGTTCATGGCTGTAAAAGTAATATTTTTTTAAGTTAGTTAATAGTTAGTTTAATAGTTTATAAGGTTATGAGTTTATTGTTTGTCTTTCTTTGCGAGTGAAGCACAGCTTGTCCCAAAAATTCGGGAAACGAAACAATCTTTACTTAACACCTATACTTCCCTGACGAAACGAAGTGAAGATCAGGGATCCAATACTATTCTACTTTATCTTTACTATTATTTGGGCATTGGTTATTAGGCTGGACTCCTTATCTCCGTTGCACTTCGTAAGGAGAGGAGGTAATTGGTTTATATAAAATTACAGATATCCAAAAGACTGCTTCAAATCCAACACAAAAGCCCAAACCAATACTTCGCAGTGACGGTAAAGAAAGAGTACTTAAAAATTATGATTATATCCTATACTGAACTCTAAAAAATCGGCAATCCCCATATTGGTATTGACATAAACACCTAAAAACAAATTGCTTTTTGGGAGCGAATTGGTGTTTTTAGCATAGAAATTTAACCCCTTGCGAGTAGATAAAATTTGCCTCAGAGTAGAAATTACACCTTTTGAAGGATGGTGGTAATTAAAATAGGGTTTGTATAAGTTAAATTCCAATTCTAAATCTAACCCTACATGTCCCATAAGAAATTCATTATTTACAAATAAAATAAAGTTGGAAGCTTGTAAAGTAGGATTGCCATTTAATTTTTCGCCTCTATTGACAGATAAGTCATTATAATAATGCTGATAAAACCGATAGGTAAAACCCACACTCACTTTTGAATGATGGTTAATGGTATATCCATAACCTAACGAAGTAGAGTGAACAGGTTGGTTAATGCCCTGAACGGGACCTTCATTTTCACTTTGCTCATGATAACCTAATCCGTATCGGAATTTGATAAACGATTTCTTAGAACGATTGTAATCATTATTAACTACAGGTCTTTCTTTTTTAGCATTTTCATAAAACTGTCCTGAAATTCCTATCAATAAGGAGTTCATTCCTTTGTTGGGTAAATTTACATGACTGTTAGATTGATGAGCCAACCCCACACCAAGTTTTAAGGAAAATTTATCTCTCGAAAGAATTTCTCTGTTCAACGCAATTCTAAAATCCCAAGTAAAAGGTGCACTAACAATAATGTTTTCAGGATTATTAGTTGGATGATAGGTCTTATTAAAATAAGACATTCCCAAGCCCAATTTTAGGTGATAATTGTGTTTAGATTTATTAAAAACACCAAAATCTATAAACTTTCCTAAACTTATTTGATGTCCGAAAATTTGGTTGTTCCCAAAATGAGAAAAATTTAAGCTAAAACCAACTTCAGGAAAGTTGTAATACCTTTCCCATTTGGTGGTATCTGTTCTGTGATTTCCTACAGAAAAAGATACCGTGTTTTGCATGGTGTTCTTCGGGAAATTGTCGAAAAAATTGGGAATAATTTTTCCGGCAGCATATTCACCTTCAAAAAAGAGATTTTTTTGATCTTCTTTTTCTTGTGAATAAATTGAAGAAACAAATCCAAAAAGAAAAAGAGATATTATTCTAATTTTCCGTGGCATTGTTTGTATTTTTTTCCACTTCCACAGGGACATAAATCGTTTCTACCCACTTTTTTCTCTACTCTTACGGGTTGAGCTTTTGGTTTTTCTTGCTGATTTGATTGTGCCGGATTACCTGCACTATCTGGTCGGCTAGTTTCCAATTTATCTAAATCTGATTTTGGTGCCGGAGTAGCTTCTTTTGCTTTAATCTCTCCATCTTTTGGTTTAGGTAATCCGCATTTCATTAAGAAACTGCCAATTTCCTTATTCATTTTTAGTAAAATAGATTGAAACAATTTAAAAGCTTCAAATTTGTAAATCAATAAGGGGTCTTTCTGCTCATGTACTGCATTTTGAACCGATTGTTTCAAATCGTCCATTTCTCTTAAATGCTCTTTCCAGTTATCATCAATAATAGCAAGAATTACCCCTTTCTCTATCGATTTAACTAACTCTTTTCCTTTGGTTTCATACGCTTTTTGAAGTGGTGTAGGAACATTTAAGCTTTTTAGTCCATCAGTAATCGGAACTAAAATATTCTCATAGGTTGCTCCTTGGTTTTCATAAACATCTTTAATTACCGGAAAAGCAGTTTCTGCTAACGCTTCAGATTTTCTTAAATAGTGATTGTAAGCTAACTCATGAATATCTTCTGTAAGTTCTTCCGGCTTGCTTTCTAAGAAAGTTTTCTCATCTACAGGACTCTCAATAGATAAGTATCTGATTAAGTCTAATTGGAAATTTTCGAAATCCCTCATTTCCTGATTTTCTTCTACCAAGGCTTCAGCAATATCATAAATCATATTAGAAATTTCAACACCCAATCTTTCGCCAAACAACGCTTTTCTTCTTTTCGTATAAATTACCTCACGCTGAGCGTTCATAATATCATCATACTCCAACAATCTTTTTCTAATACCAAAATTGTTTTCTTCTACTTTCTTCTGAGCACGTTCAATAGATTTACTTACCATAGAGTGCTGAATTACTTCGCCCTCTTCAATACCCATTCTGTCCATTAGTTTAATGATTCGTTCAGAATTGAACAAACGCATTAAGTTATCTTCCAATGAAACAAAAAACTGAGAAGAACCCGGGTCTCCTTGTCGTCCTGCTCTACCTCTAAGCTGTCTGTCAACCCTTCTAGAATCGTGTCTTTCTGTACCAACAATAGCTAAACCACCAGCTTCTTTAACCCCTTCGCCCAATTTAATATCGGTACCCCTACCAGCCATATTGGTGGCAATGGTTACTGCTCCAGGCTTTCCTGCTTCAGCTACAATTTCTGCTTCACGCTGATGTAATTTCGCATTTAATACATTGTGTTTAATGCCTTTCATTTTAAGCATTCTGCCCAACAGTTCAGAAATTTCAACAGAAGTTGTTCCCACCAAAACCGGTCTTTTTGCTTCAACTAAAGCCACTATTTCATCAATAATGGCATTGTATTTTTCTCTGGTAGTTTTATAAACTAAATCTTCTTTGTCTTTTCGTTGTATAGGTCTGTTGGTTGGAATTACAACAACATCTAACTTATAAATGTCCCACAATTCTTGAGATTCTGTTTCGGCAGTACCCGTCATACCCGAAAGTTTGTGGTACATTCTGAAATAATTTTGAAGCGTAACCGTAGCATAGGTTTGTGTTGCCGCTTCAATTTTTACATTTTCTTTTGCCTCTATCGCTTGGTGAAGACCATCAGAATAACGTCTTCCATCCATAATACGACCTGTTTGCTCATCAACAATTTTTACTTTGTTATCCATCACCACATATTCCACATCATTCTCGAACATGGCATACGCTTTTAATAATTGGTTGATAGTATGAATTCTTTCTGCTTTTATAGAGTAATCTTGAATTACTTTATCTTTTTCAGCAAGTTTTTCTTTTTCGTTGCTAACCGATTTCTCTAGCTTAGCTACTTCAGAACCAATGTCCGGTAAAATAAAGAAATTAGGGTCATCCCCTGTTCCGGTAATTAAATCAATCCCTTTATCAGTAAGTTCTACAGAATTAGATTTTTCATCGATAATAAAAAACAATTCCGCGTCAGCTTTATGCATTTCCTTGTTTTGGTCTTGCATATAAAAATTCTCTGTTTTTTGTAGGATAGCTTTTATTCCGTGTTCACTTAAAAACTTAATTAATGCCTTATTTTTTGGCAACCCTCTGTGAGCTCTAAGTAACGCTAATCCACCTTCTTCTAATGCTTCTTTGCTTAGTTTTTCATTATTGATAGCGGGAGCAAGTAATTTTTTGGCTTGAGTTAAAGCAGTGTTAACAAATGCTTTTTGTGCTGCCATCAATTTTTCTACTCTAGGTTTTAATTCATAAAATTCATGCTTGTCGCCTTTTGGCGTTGGACCGGAAATAATTAATGGCGTTCTTGCATCATCAATTAATACGGAATCCACCTCATCCACAATAGCATAATGGTGTTTTCTCTGTACTAAATCTTCCGGAGAACGAGCCATATTATCTCTAAGGTAATCAAAACCAAACTCATTATTTGTTCCGTAAGTAATGTCTGCTAAATAGGCTTTTCTTCTTTCAGGAGAGTTGGGCTGGTGCTTGTCAATACAATCAACCGTTAACCCATGGAACTCAAACAAAGGAGCCATCCACTCACTATCTCTTTTTGCCAAATAATCGTTTACAGTTACTAAATGAACACCTCTTCCTGCTAATGCATTGAGGTAAACAGGCAATGTTCCTACTAAGGTTTTACCCTCACCTGTCATCATTTCAGCAATTTTCCCCTGATGCAGTACAGAACCACCAATTAGCTGAACATCATAGTGTACCATATCCCAAACAATTTCAGAACCGGCAGCTAACCACGAGTTGTAGTAAGTAGCTTTGTCACCATTAATTTCTACATTGTCTTTAATGGCAGCAATATCTCTGTCCATTTGAGAAGCAGTAACTTCTATGGTTTCATTTTGAGAGAATCTTCTGGCAGTTTCTTTCATTACTGCAAAAGCTTCGGGTTGAATTTCCAATAAGGCTTCTTCAATTTGAGTAAGCACTTGCTTGTCTAACTCATCAATTTCAGCATAAATTTTTTCTTTTTCGCTAATGCTTAGTGATGCATCTGCCTCAATTTTTTGCTTTAATTCTTCAATTTGATTTTCCAGCGTACTGGTTTTCTCTTTAATTTTTTCTTTAAAATAAGTTGTTTTTGCTCTTAATTCATCATTACTTAATGAACTTAGCTGAGGGTAAACAGCTGCAACTTTATCTATAATTGGAGATAATTCTTTTATATCTCTATCTTTTTTACTTCCTAAAAATGTTTTTAGTACTTTACCTAATAATCCTTCTGCTGACATTATATGTTTTTATTTTTCTATTGGTTGTCAAAATGATTACCAAAATAAAAATTTCTTTGGTTTTCTGTCATATTG
>CAMPHX010000115.1 GCA_946886085.1 uncultured Flavobacteriales bacterium
ATATATATGGTTTAAACAACAATGGCAACTTAATGTATGCAAAAGAACAAAAAGACATTACCGAAGAAGTATTGAGTTTTATTAATGATAAATATCAAGGAAAAAATTGAAGTTCGGAATACTAACATATATCTTCACTATTACTAGCATACTTTTTCTGTCATGTTCTTACGACCAAGATATAACTAATGAAAAGAATACTCAAATATTACCTGAAAAGGCTGTACTAACTCCTGAAGAATATATTGATTGGTCTTCACAACCTAATAACTTACTCATTAAAGAAAAAACCATTTCCGAATTTAATTACAAAATTAAATACCTACCTACTGAACAATTGGTTATTAGTGAGCTAAAAAAGTCCAACAAATCTATTACCACAGAAAATATAAATACCTTAAAAAAAGAATATGAGGGTATGGAGTATTTTGAAATGAGGGTTCAAGTTGAAAATTACAATGACGAACTAGCAAAATACCGTGTTACTGATATGTCTGAATACCAAACTAGAATTGCTTATATGGCTTTTGCTATGCAAAATAATATTAAGCTTTCAACCGAAATAAACAATGAAATCCCATGTAAACTTTTCCACTTCGAACGTACTTATGGAATAACTCCCTATACCACATTTTTATTTGCATTTTCAAAACAAGATATCGGGAATGCATCCGAAAGAACGGTTATCTATGATGATGAATTGTTTAATAAAGGTCGATTAAAATTTAATTGGTCGTTTAAAAATATTGAGTTACCTAAAATTGCGATTTTATGACAGTAAAACAAAAAAAGAAATTAGTTCACCTAATTAAAGATAAAATAAAAAGAGGTTCATTTTTAACTTTTGCTATTTATTTCTTTTTTACATCCATTAGCACATTTACTCCATTAAACTCATTTGCACTAACAGGAGGTCCAAGTCAACCCGAAGTTCAATCTTTTGAACCCATTGGAACAAGCGACATGGTTAACTTATTTTCCGGAGATTTAACCTATAATATCCCTTTATTAGACATTGATGGCTATCCCGTTAATATAGCATATAATGGAGGCGTAACCACTGACCAAGAAGCCTCTTGGACAGGTTTAGGATGGAATATCAACGTAGGAACTATCAACAGAGCATTAAGAGGATTGCCAGATGATTTTAAAGACGAGATTGTAAAAACAGAAACCAATATTAATAAAAACTGGACAGTAGGAATAGGTACTACTGTTGGTGATATAGAACTTTTTGGTTTAGACCTTACAAAAGGGTTAGGAGTGTCTATAGGTTTTGGACTTGGAGTGGAATACAATAATTATACAGGCATCGGTTCTAACTTAAGCTTTAATGCAGGATTAAGTTTAACCGGAGAATCTGGTGTTTCAGGTAATGTTGGACTGGGTTTAAATTCCAGTAGCTCGGGGGGATTGTCTATTTCCCCTAGTGCTGGGCTTTCAGCCCGTGTGGGTGATCAAAAGGATAGATCAAATAATTTAGGGGGTAGCATAGGTTCATCGTTTAATTCAAGAAGTGGTCTTGCTGGTTTATCAATTGGAGCTAATTTAACTAGTAGTAAAACTGTTAAAAAAGGTACAAGTAAAAAAGATGGGGGCGCATCTGTTGGAGCTACATTAGCTTCTGCGTCTGCAAGTTTCGATTTTCAACAGCCGACCTATACTCCATCTATTACAAATAGCATGAGAAGTTATGCGGTTTCCGCCCGTTTTATACCTGTTGGGGTTGAATTATTTGGATCAAATATAGGGTTAAGTTTTTCTGTTAATTATTCCGAACAAACATTAAAAGATAAAATTCTCAATAGTCCTTCTTATGGTTATTTATACAGTGAAGCCGGTCAATACAGAAGTGATGCCCGACATGATTTTAATAGAGAAAAAGATGGTTCTTACACTGCTTCTACTCCTAACCTTCCTTTAACCAATTATACTTATGATATTTATTCTGTTTCTGGTCAGGGTGTTGGGGGGAGTTATCGACCATATAGAAACCAAGTGGGTTACGTTTTTGATAATGATGCCGATAATAAAAGCAATTCTTTTCCTATTACGGTAGAATTAGGACTTGGAAATGCCGCACACTTTGGAGGAGAGGTTGGTGTTGTACATGTAAACTCCAACTCTGGAAAATGGTTGAGTCAGAATAATGCAAAAAATTATTTAGATTTTAACAAAAAAGAAAATGCTATCGACTTTGAAAGTGTAGTTTTTAGAGAAGCCAACGAAGCTTCAATTGATACAGACGCTGACTATTATGAATTGTTAGGAAAGGAATCTCCTGTAAAAGTTGATTTATTGGAAGCAAGTAAGTTTAATGTATATGCATCCTCTAACTTATCAGGTACAGCTTTACAACGAAACTACAAAATAGGGAGGGTAAAAAGAAACAGTACTATTCAACACCTTACAATTGGAGAAGTAAATAATGGCGTTGGCATTAATCATTTTATGCAAGGTTCGGTTGCCACAACAGCCAACGCTCATCATATTGGTCAGATTATTTCGTTAGGTAATGATGGGTTACGCTATATATATGGTCAACCTGCCTACAATAAAACACAAGAAGAAGTAACTTTTGCTGTTGGAGCTTCCTTAACAGGTCCAAGTGTAACAGGTGTAGATTATCCAAAAGGATTAGTTTCATACACCCCTAATGTTGATAATTCTACCAACAACGCCAAAGGATTAGACAATTATTTCCAACGTGTTACCACTCCTGCTTATGCACATTCTTATTTACTAACCGCTGTGGTTAGTGATGATTATGTAGATGCCGACAACATTAAAGGGCCTTCTGATGGAGATTTAGGTACTTATACTAAATTTAGTTATGAACGAATAAGTAATTATAAATGGAGAGTGCCTGTTGAACTTAATAAAGCATCTTATAATGAAGGGTTAAAAACAGACATTCATGATGATAAAGCCAATTACATTTTCGGAGAAAAAGAACTTTTTTACTTAGATACCATCCAAACAAAAAACTTCATTGCCATTTTTGATAAAGATGACAGACAAGATGGTTTGGGTGTAATAAATGATAATGGAGGTGTTGACAATAATTCCAAACAAAAAGTACTTACTCAAATAAGACTCTACTCAAAACCCGATTATAAAGCAAACGGCATTAATGCTACCCCTATAAAAGTAGTTCATTTTGTGTATGACTATTCGCTTTGTCCTGGTATACCCAATAGTTTAAATAGTCAAGGTAAACTGACGTTAAAAAAAGTGTTTTTTACCTATAGAGACTCCAAAAAAGGCAAACTTTCTCCGTATGTTTTTACTTATAAAAGCTCAAGCACACCTTATCATTTAAAAGCTTACGATAGATGGGGAAATTATAAAGCAATGAACCCAAACATTTCAACAGGTGCTGCTTTAGAACCTTTGCCCACTTTCGAATTTCCTTATGTTGAGCAAAACAAGGCTTTAGCTGACACTTATGCCACAACCTGGATATTAAGTAAAGTTGAATTGCCATCAGGTGGAGAAATCAACATTGAAACAGAAGCCGATGATTATGCTTTCGTCCAACATAAAAAAGCGATGGAGATGGCTAAAATAGTTAATGCGAGCGATATTGGAAGTACTAGTATAACTGAAAACACCAATTTCACTCCAATTTCTTTAACTACATCAACTATAAACCTATCTCAAAGTAATCGTTTAATATGGTTTAAAAAGAATCCTTCGATACCCGTTTCTGAATACGTAAAAGGAATTAATAATTTATACTTTAGATGCTTAATGCAATTTGATGGTGGCTATGATTATGTTTCTGGTTATGCAGAAATTGAAACTTATGGAGTAAATTCAAATGGTGATTTAGGATATATACAATTAAAACCTCTTGGTTTTGGAGATAATTCAGGAATAATTAATCCAATAACAATTGCTGCAACACAATTTGCCAGATTACATTTACCAAATCAAGCATATAATTCACCCACATTACAAAATAGTAGTCTCGGTGTTCAGTTTATTACATCAATATGGTCATCTATATCAGGGTTTATAACAGGCTTTGAAAATCCTAACAAAACTGCTTTTGGGAACGGTAATGGAACAAATATGATTCTAAATAAATCATGGATTAGGCTAAATGATGTGGATAATAGAAAATTTGGTGGAGGGCATCGAGTAAGTAAAATAGAAATACTGGATAATTGGGATATTCAAACAGATCAAGCAATGGATAATTCAAAATATGGTCAGGTATATGAATACACCAATGAAGACGGTAGTTCCTCTGGTGTAGCCAGCTACGAACCTCAAATGGGAGGTGATGAAAATCCGTGGAAGCAGCCCATAAGATTTAGTACTGATAAAAAGTGGGCTCCCGATGACCGATTTTTTCAGGAAACCCCCTTTGGAGAATCGTTCTTTCCTTCAGCCTCTGTGGGTTATGCTAGGGTGGTGGTTAAAAACTTACCCCATCCAAATGTTAGTAGAAATGCTACAGGATTCGTAGAACATACTTTTTATACAGCAAAAGATTACCCTACTATTGCCAAAAAAACTTCATTAGAAAACAAACGTCATAAAAATGGACCATTTTCTATTACTTCTCTTTTCAAAATCAATGTAAAAGACTACTACACAGGGTCTCAAGGTTATGTTGTGGTTACTAATGACATGCACGGAAAACCTAAGTCACAAGAAGTATATGCCGAAGGTCAAACAAATTCTATTTCTAAAGTAGAATATTTTTACAAAGATATACAAGGCACAGAAGCCGGCACAAAAGAACTAACTAACAATGTACCTTTTATTCAGCCTAATGGTAACATTGTGAATGGAAGAATGGGAGTAAATATGGACATGGTAGCTGATTTTAGACAAAGCAAAACAGATGTTACGCAAGCTTCAGGTAATATGAATAACGACAATTTTCTTTTAGGTATTATCCCAGTTTTTGCATTTACAATAATTCCTTCCTACACAAAAGAAAAAACTCAATTTAGAAGTGCTGTGCTTACTAAAGTGGTGCAAAAATTCGGAGTATTGGAAAGTACTGTGGCGACTGATTTAGGTTCTAGGGTGGAAACTAAAAACTTAGCTTATGACTCAGAAACGGGTCAGGTACTACTTACAGAAACAACAACCAACTTTAATGACAAAGTCTATTCGTTAAACTTCCCTGCTTATTGGTATTATGATAACATGGGGCAAGCTTATAAAAATATTGGTTTAACTGTTTCAGGAACAATAAATAGTGCCGGGATTTTAACTACCAATCATGCTCCTTACTTTGTGCCGGGCGATGAAGTTGCTCTAACCAATAGCTCTACAACTTTAAAAGCATGGGTAATTGCTACCTCTAACAATACCGTTGCTTTTCAATTGGCATCCGGAGCTGCCCCAACTGGAACTTTTAGTAAAATAAAAATTATTCGATCAGGTAGAAGAAACCTAACTTCTCAAATGATGGCTACTGTTACCACATTAACAAGTCCTTTAAATACTATTAAAAATAACATCTATGAAAATGTGTTACAAGCCTCTGCTATTGAATATACAGA
>CAMPHX010000116.1 GCA_946886085.1 uncultured Flavobacteriales bacterium
CTTATAATCTTGTATTCTATCGAGGAGAAAAGTACTGGTTGAAACCGATTTAAGTCCCGCAAAAAGTTTTATAACCTTTATCACCATCTGGAGGAGGTGTTTGCAAGTGTTTATAGTTGGGTTGTTCTTGGTAAGGAGTTTTACTTGTTTTTAGTAAGTCATTAAAGAGTGTAGTATCTTGTTGTTGGCAAACATCATCCAAGGCTTTTTCTACTAAATGGTTACGAGGAATAAATGCAGGATTGTGTTGTTGCATGTTCTGAATAGCAGAAGCTAGACTAATGTTGTTTGCTTTTAATATACCTTCCCAACGCTGATACCATTGAGCAAAATCGGGTGCAGTATATTTTTCATCTGTTTGTTGGTGATAATTAGCAATTGCTAAATAAGTGTTAGTATAGTCTGCTTGGTTGTTTTGCATCCAAGTTAATAACTCTTCTATTAGTTGTTTTGCACTGTCGGATACAGTTGTTAAACCTAATTTAAGTCCATTCATCTGCCACCATTTTTCTTGGTAAATAGCAGGGAAACTATTAATAACTTTTTGAGCCATTTTTACTGCTTTGTCAGCATCTTTATCAATTAATGGAATTAAGGTTTCAGCCAAACATACTAAGTTCCATTGTACTATTCCCGGTTGTTTGCCAAAAGCATATCTGCCTTGTACATCTATAGAACTAAAAACAGTATCAGGATGGTAATTGTTCATAAAAGCACACGGACCATAATCAAATGTTTCTCCGGCAATAGACATGTTGTCGGTATTCATTACACCATGTATAAATCCTACTTTCAGCCAATTTATTACTAAATCAATCTGTTTGTTCATTACAGCTTTTAGCAATGCCAAAGGTGGATTAGCATTTTCAGCTAATTCTGGATAATGACGTTTGATAACGTAATTGGTAAATTCTTGTAAAGTGGCAACATCTAAAAAATTACTGATGTATTCAAAAGTCCCTACACGAATATGGCTCGACATCACACGGGTAAGCACAGCTCCTTCGTGAACTTCCTCACGATACACTTTTTCTCCTGTGTTTACCACTGCTAAACTTCTAGAAGTAGGAATACCCAAATGATGCATGGCTTCACTTATTAAAAATTCTCTTAACATCGAGCGAAGTGTTGCCTTACCATCACCTCTGCGAGAATAAGCTGTTTGTCCCGCACCTTTAAGTTGAATGTCAAATAGTTTATTGTTGGGAGTGAGGTGTTCTCCTAAAAGTATAGCTCTACCATCGCCCAACATGGTAAAATGTCCAAATTGATGTCCGGCATAAGCTTGAGCAATAGGTGCTGCTCCTGTAGGTAAAATATTTCCTGAAAACAATTGAGCTTTGTCATTTTCGCTAACAGCAGAAAAATCTAAATCAAGTGTGTCAGCAAGTTCATCGTTAAAATAAACCATACGGGGAGTTGGAACAGTAGCAGGTAGCTGTTTGGAGAACAACCTATCTAAAAGTTTTATATAGGAATTATTAAAATTCCATCCGATATGATTTTGTTGAGTCATGGTTGATGAATAATATTATCAATCAAGCAGCATTAATCATCTTTAAATAATGCTTTATTTGCAAGATAAGTTGATCGATAGATTTGTTTTCTTTTAAGGCAATGGTTAAATCACACGCTTCATCTCTGTAATCGCCACAAGCACCCACTTTAAAGCGTGAAACAGAAAGTGTGGTAATGTACTTATTCGGAAAACAATCGGACATGGTAAGGTCTATTAAAATCTGAAAAGGAGTAGCAATAAATTTATCTACTTCATTTCCTTTGGGAATCATTAGTCTTGATAGGTTATTGTTATCGAAATAACGATAGTGTAGGTGAGGAGACATTAATTCCGAGCCTTTTTTTGAATTGATGTAGCCAAGAGTAGCCACTTTTTTTCTTTCTTCAATAAGGTAATTGGTTAATTTCTTTACCGCTTCATACTCCATTCTGTTGGTAGCATCATAGATAATTCCTATTTCTATGGCTTTATCCAAACCAATAGCCCTAACTTTTCTTAAGGTGTTTTTATTCTTCTTTTTTAGTAAGAACTGAGCTATATTGAGTTTTATTTTTTTTAGCATCGCAAAAAGGCAGCATTTATTTTTTACCTCTAACGTGTTTTTCTACTTCATCCCACATTTCGTTAGGAATAGCATCAAAACTATTGAATTCTCCAGCATTATAAATCCATTCGCCACCATCTATAGTTACTACTTCTCCATTTATATAAGCAGAAAAATCGGACATTAAATAAGCTGCTAAGTTAGCTAGTTCTTGGTGTTCGCCAAATCGTTTTAGTGGAATTCTTTTTAGCGGGTCTATATTTTTTGCAACAGCATCTGGAAATAAGCGACTAAAAGCACCTTGTGTAGGAAATGGTCCTGGAGCAATAGCATTATTTTTAATGCCATATTTAGCCCATTCTGAAGCTAACGAACGAGTAAGTGCTAATACTCCTGCTTTGGCACAAGCCGATGGTACTACATAGCCTGATCCTGTCCAACTGTAAGTAGTTACAATATTTACAACATTTCCTTTAATTTGATTGGCTATCCAATATTTTCCTAACACCAAACTACAATTGTAGCTGCCTTTTAAAACAATGTCTGTAATAACATCAAATGCTTTGTGAGATAATCTTTCCGTAGGACTAATAAAGTTTCCAGCAGCATTATTTACTAATCCGTTTATAGAACCAAATTGAGCAATACCTAAGTTAATTACTTTTTCAACTTGTACATAATCTCTCACATCACAAACATAACCAACAATATTATCTTTTTTAGTTAGCGTTTTTAGCTCTTCAACAGTACTGTTAATTACGTCCTCTTTACGAGAAGCAATAATAATATTGGCTCCTAATTCTAAAAAATAAGTTGCCATGCTTTTTCCTAGACCTGTACCACCACCGGTAATTAAAATGGTTTTACTTTTTAGTTCATCATTTTTAAACATTTTATCGGTGTAGTTCATGGCGTTGTTTTTAAGGTTTGTATTAAGCAACTGCTTTTTCTATTTGTTGGATAATGTTTTCAGCTTTATCGTAAACTTCTTGTTCTGATACAGGAACAGGAGCAAAACGAGCCATATCACACAAATCAATGGTTTCTATTAATGAGTTGATGATGTTGTCATCTACATCTTTAGCGGCAAGCGAAGATTTTATATTTTCTTGAGTTAAATCTGCAACAGCAATATTTAATTTATCGCCTACATAGCCAAATAAAGCTTTAGAAGTGGCTTCATAAAAAGCATTTTTATCGTTTGCTGCTAAACTTTTTTTAGCCGATGATAAAAGTTTGGAGGCTAATTTACCTGCTTTTCTGCTCTTAACTCTGGCAATATCACTGTTGGCTGCTCTAGTTTTGTTTCTTAAGATAAAGGCAATGATAAAAAGTAGCGGAGCTAGTAGGAGTAGGATGTAAAATTTCCAAGTGTTGTATAAATTGTTTGCATTTAATACAAATTTCGGTGTATCGGTGTGGATGTATCGAATATCTTTACCGAGAATTTTAATGTCTTCTTTCCCTGCTGCGGTATAGGTTACATTGTTATCTGTGCCATCGCCTTTGTTTATTTTTAAAACAATTGGGTTGGAGCTAATAGTTTCGTATTTTTTTGTTGAAGGGTTAAAATAGGAGAAAGTAATAGGTTCTATGGTGAAATTTCCTTGATAGCGAGGAATAACCAAATAATTATATTCTTTACTTCCTGAAACTCCGTTATTACCAGTTTTAGTATTATCAGTTACTTTAGGGTCGTAAATTTCAAATTCTTTTGGAAAGTTGATTTGTGGATTATCAATTAAAGGCAGGTTACCAGTTCCGCTAATAGTAACTTTTATGTTTATTGCTTCGTTGGCTTTAACCTCTGTAGCAGAAACCTCTGTAGTCATTTTTAGCTGACCAACAGCATTCACAAAACCATCAGGTTTAGGAGTGGGGTGAGGGAGCACTTTAATTTTAATAGGTTTACTTTTTACGATATGTTCTTCTTCAACTACTTGTCCAAAAAATTGGTCAAAAATACTTTGTCCGCCACTCACTCTTTTTTGAGTAATGAAACGCATTTCTAGCGGGTCTATTTCCAACTCTCCCGAACGCTGTGGGAACAATACAATTTTTCTGATGGTAGCAATGTTCCAACGTTCTCCATTTATTATTTCTTGTGTCCATTGGGCTTGTCCTATATTAATTTCCTGACTCCAAAAACCGTTTAAATCGGCATTTTTAACCATTTCATTAGCGGCAATATTTATTTTAGTAAAAAGCTGATAAGTGGCTACTAAATGCTCTCCCTGATAAACAGTAGTTTTATTTACACTAGATTTAATAAATAAATCGTCAGAATTTTTGGTAACAGTAGTATTGTTGCTATTAGGGGTGTTTTGTACATTCGCCCCTTTGCTAACATTAATTTCTATGGTATTAGACTGGTATTTTTTACCATCAATGGTTACTTCTGCAGCAGGAATGGTAAAACTTCCTTCTTTTACTGCCATTAAAATGTAACTGTAAGAAATGTTGGCACTTGTTTTACCATTTACCCAGCTCATGCTGGTGGATTGATTTGGTCCAGAAAGTACTCTAAAATCGGATATCTTGGGCGGCTTAAAGTTGTCTATGTTGGAATTTACTCTAAACTCAATTTTAAAACGGTCTCCAGTAGCAACATCATAATGACTAGCTGCTGCAGTTACTTTAATATCCTGAGCAACAGCTATTATTCCTGAGCTTGTAAAAGCTAACAGCAAAAGTAGATATGTTGTAAATCGTTTCATGTATTACGTAAGCAAATTTCTATTTCTATATTGAAATTACCAATCTTTTTCAATTTTAACTTTTTGACCTTTTTCTTTTTCCTTTTTCATTTTTGCCTGTACTTCTTTTTCTTTGTTGTTTAAGGCATCTAACATACGTTGTGCTTCTTCTTTAGATAGCTGACTAGGTTTTTGTTGTTGTTCTTTTTGCTGGTCTTGTTTTTTCTCTTCATTCTTTTGTTCGTCCTTATTTTCCTGCTTCTCTTCATCTTTCTTTTCTTCTTCCTTATCTTTTTCTTTATCCTTATCCTTGTCTTTGTTTTCGTTTTGTTGTTGTTCTTTTAATTTCTTTTGAGCATAAGCAAGGTTATATCTAGTTTCATCATCTTTCGGATTAAGGCGAAGTGCATTTTTATAAGCATCAACGCTTTCTTGGTATTTTTGAGCTTCTAAAAAAGAATTTCCTAGGTTATGGAAAGCACTTGCTCTAAGTTCTTTATTGGTACTTTGTTCAGCAACTTTTTTAAATTCTTCGGCAGCTTCAGCAAACTTTTGTTCTTTATAAAGGGCATCTCCTAAATTAAATGTAGCTTTTTCTGAAGCCTGATTTTTTTCTAATGCTTTTTTATAGCTTTCGGTAGCTTCGGTATATTTTTCATCTTCATAGTGCTTATTTCCTTCACGGATATATTTTTTCTCTTCCTGAGCAACAGAAAACCCAACAACAC
>CAMPHX010000117.1 GCA_946886085.1 uncultured Flavobacteriales bacterium
TCTATATGCTTAGTTTTAAATTCAATGCAAAGTTATACTAAAATTTTAGTTTTTAAATAGAAAAGTAGGTCTATTTTGCTTCTTAACTAATAGAAATTGATGAGGTTGTAGAATAACTTTGAGCTTTCTTTCAGTGTAAGAACAATCTCTATTTAAATATACAACTCCATAAAAATATTTATTTTTGATTCTGTAAACTAAATTGACCTAACCATCACCCCTCCATTTCAAAGAATTTATTCACTAATAAAATGTGATCGGGATCGCCTAAAAGGTAAAGGACATCATCTTGTAAAATCATGTTGTCGCCATCAATATCGGTAATGTAATCTTTACCTCGTTTTATGGCTAAAAGCGTAACCCCATAATCGCTTCTTAAAGCAGAGGAATCAAGCGATTTGCCTACAATTTTATTTTTTCCTTGCGTAACATGTACCGTAGCAATTTCCATTTCATCATTACGCAATTGCATTACATCTTTTCCGGTTAAGATGTTAACTTCACTAATGTCTCTCAGCATTTCATAATTTCTAGACCTAATATAATTTACAAACTGTTTAATATCATCATTAGGGACTAAATACTTACGCATTACTCGGGTAAAAATTTCAATAGAAGTTTCAAATTCTTCGGGAATAACCTGATCTGCTCCGGCTTTAATGTTTTCTTCAATTTCGCTAATGTAGCGTGTTCTTACAATTATATAAGCAGTTCTGGTATAATTTCTAATAGATCGTACAATTTTTTTAGTGGTTTCAGGTGAAGAAATTGCCACAACTACCACTCTTGCTTCGTGCACATGAAGGTGTTTTAAAATAACCTCATTACAAGCATCACCAAAAATAATAGGTTCATTATTTTCTTTCGCTTTTTTGATGGCTTCGGGATCTAAATCTACAATTAAATAGGGAATAGTTGCTCTTTTAGCTGCTTTAGCTACATTTTCTCCATTTAAACCATAACCGATAATAATAAGGTGGTCGTGATAATTTTCTTCTTCAATTTTATTGTTGTGAGCATTGTTTTTAGTAATGTTTTTTAACCTTCTTCTTACATTTTTAGGTAATGGTGTTTTAAATAAGAAGTCAGCAATTTTATCTGAAAAATCAATAACAAATGGAGTTGCTCCCATACTCATAATAGAAATTGCTAAAAAATGCTGATAAATGGAGTTGCTCATTAACTCATATTCCATTCCTGTTGCCGAAAGTAAAAAAGCAAATTCTCCTACCTGAAAAAGACTAAGTGCAGTAAGTATAACCGTTCTGGGAGGGTATTTTAGTATTAAAACAGTTATGACTAAAATAATAATTTTTAGGGCTACAACACCAAAAGCAATTAAGTGAATAGAAACTATGTTGTTAAAGAAAAATTCTAAATCCAATAACATCCCAATGGAAACAAAGAAAAAGCTAATGAAAATTTCTCTGAAAGGAAGGATGTTAGCAGTTGCTTGGTGGCTGTATTCCGATTCGGATATAATTAATCCGGCAAAAAAAGCTCCTAATGCTAACGACAAACCTACTGCAGAAGTTAGCCAAGCGGTAGCAAAACAAAGCACTACAGTTGTTAAAATAAACAACTCTCTACTTTTAGCTTTTACTACAGATTTGAATAATAATGGAACGACATACTTTCCAAGTAAAAATAACATAATTAGTACTCCTGCAAGTTTTGCCACCAACATTAGTAAGTCATTTACAGGGTCTTCCGATTGTCCTGCTAAAAGTGGTGTAACCAACATCATCAGCACCACAATTATATCTTGAAAAATCAGTATCCCCACAGCTACTCTACCGTGCGGAGAAGTTATTTCACCTTTTTCTTGAAGCATTTTAAGTACAATGGCGGTACTACTTAATGAAAATAAGAACCCAATAAAAATAGAAGTTTGGAGTGACAATCCCATCCATGTGGCACAAAGTGTTGTTAGTCCGATTGTTCCTCCAACCTGCATCATACCACCCCAGAGTACTGTATTTTTTATGGAGACTAATCCTTTTAATGAGAACTCTATACCAATTACAAATAACAGGAAGATAATGCCTATTTCCGATAATAATTCTACTTCATGTCCGGCACTCACTAGGTTTAGCCCGTGTGGACCACTAATAATTCCAGTAATTAAAAACCCTAAAATGGGTGGAATTTTTAATCTGTTAAAAAGTAAAATGATGAGTACAGAAAGTCCTAATATGATGACAATGTCTTTTAAAATAGGAATTTCCATATAGTTTTTTGAGTTAGGTTAGAAGTTGTTTGAAGTTAATTATAAGTCCCACACCGATCTTCTTTTTTTGAACTTAAAATAATCTTTATGTTCTAGAATAAAAGCCATGATAAGATAAATAATCAGTGGAGACCCCAAAGTTAAGAAAGAGATGTAAATAAAAAACATTCTTATTTTAGAAGTTCTTAGTTGAAGCTTTTCGCCCCACCAAGCACATACTCCAAACGCTTTTTCTTCAAAATAGGCTTTAATTTTTTTTATCATGACAATAGGCTTATTCCATGCGAAGATAATGATTTTTGGGGAGATATTTGTTTTAATTCTTAAACTGAATTTAGTAGTCTATTCCCCACATAACAATTCAAACATTTTTTTTGTGTGCAGTAGTTATTTTTGAGTTCAATTAGTGCTTGTGTTTTAGCGGCATTGTTGGATTTAATTCCTAAAGCTTTCCAGTTTGTAATAATGGAGTTAGCTTCAGCGGGTGTTTGTTCTAACAATTGTAAGGCTAAATTGATGTGTTTTTCTTGTTGATGTTGTTTTCCATAAACAAACAGAAATGGTGCTACCACATTTATTATCAAATTATTCAATAGGGTTTTGCCTACTTTTTTAGGTTTGGATTTAACTTCAACACCAAATTGATAGTGAGTTAACCAATATGCTGATGCTTCGGTTTTAAATAATTGTTGAATAGACTTGACATCTTTTAACTCAAGAATTCTTGAAAATAATCTGGGATGGTTTTTTAACAACATAGCCAATTGACTAATACGTATAGTTGGAAAGTTGGAAGGTCGTAATTTGGAAAACTTCCACGTAACTTTATCTATGGCTTGCAGCTGAAATTTTGATTGCAAAAAAGCATATTCTTTCTTCAATCGTTGAAAATATTCATCAGTAATATTTTCGTTTAAAAAACCTGCTTGTCCATACAACAACGCTTCAACACTTATTTGTTGCGGATGTTTTTCAATAATTTTTAAGGGCGTATTTTGAGCCAATTGCTCAAAGGGTATAGCATTAACATTTAGTCCGAAATATTTAAAAATGAAATGATAAAAGGTTTCGTCTAAATTATTTTTATTCTGCTGTAAGTGATTAGTTATAAGCGTTGTTTTTCTTTCTAAACGTTCTAAAAGCAATCTTTCTAGCCAATTATTAAATTCAAATGCTGATACTTTATTCAACTGGTTTCCACATGGAATTTTATTTTTAGAATAAATTAGTTGATGGTAATGGTGCAGTAAATCTAAATCAATGTTTTCTTTTAATTCTAATGTAGGAATAAGGTTGTTATTGGTGTTTTTTATTTCAGTATTATGTTCATAAACTACGTGCAAAATTACATTGTCGTAGGCCTTATCTTTTTGGTGCTGGTGAGCATTCCAATCGGAAGATTTTAAGTGAATTTCTACATTTCCTGCCCAAATAGTGTTGCCAATTTTAAGTTGAGCATTAAAAAAATCCGGTCCGGAATCTTGGTTGTGAATACCAACTTTTATTATTTGTATAGCTTCCCCATTAGTGGTAACTAAATGTTGTGTTTTAAAGCGTTTAAACTTCCATATATAATGTAGAAAATCTTCTTTAAACATAACTTAGTAAATAAAGTTAGCAGCTAATACAATAGTAATTAGCTATCTAAAAATTAAAATTACTTTTATTTTTTATTTTGGCTCCCCAACTCCATATCAATAATAATACTGAAAGGGCTGCCAATACTCTTCCTATCCAATCTCCTGAACGCACATAAAACGTTTCTGCGGTATTTAAGTTGATATCTCCTTTAATTACGCCCTTTTGCCACCAACCAATTGGTTGAAGCACATCGCCACGTTGATTTATAAAACATGAAATTCCTGTATTGGCACTTCGAGCAATACTTCTACGAGTTTCTATGGCTCTTAATCTACCATAAGCCAAGTGTTGTTTATAGCCGGGACTATCATCCCACCAACCATCATTCGTAATAATGAAAGCAGCATGAGCTCCTTTTTGTACGTAACTACCAAAATATTCCCCATAAATAGACTCATAACAGATTACCGGAGCAATGTTTATGTTGTCGTTTACCAAATTAAAAGCTTCTTTTTCGGTGCCTAAGCTGCCTAAAGTTCCTCCTAAATTAATCGCAAACTTTTCTAAGGGACTAAATAGTTTAGGGTAGGGTAATTTTTCTACACCCAACACCAGTTTAGATTTGTGATAAATCTGCATTGGAGCATCATATTTTAGTTGCAAAGCAGTATTAAAGGCATCGTACCAACCACCTGTTTGTCTGTCGGGGCGAGCGGTTGCTGTTGGTTTTTCCGGGGAAGCTTTATATTCTCTGTAAGTTGATGCTCCAATAATTAAGGTAATATGAGGATGGTTTTTTAGCCAATTTTGCAACATTCGATAAGCATTGCTTTCTTCGGGTTTGCTTTCAACAAAACCTCTTGGTATAGCTGTTTCTGGAGCTACAACATAAGTAGTGTTTTGAGTAATTTTTGATTGAGCCAATTGTAAAATATTCGCAATTTGTTCATCTTCGGTCATTCTGCCAAATTTATCTTTATAAGGATCTATATTTGGCTGTATTACCACTACTTCAATAGGCTTTTCGGTTTCTATATAATTATTGTAAGTGTTGTAAGAATAAATCATTGGTGCGAATAGTAACACTATTGCAATGATTACCATTTTTATGTTGCTCATAAAACTTTCTCTTTTTACCACATAAGCTTGATAAAAATGATAAATAACAATATTCATTAATAGAATCCATAGCGAACCACCCATAACACCAGTATATTCATACCACTGTATCCATTTTGGATTGTTGGCAAAAATATTTCCTAAGGTATTCCAAGGGTGAGAAAATTCCCAATTGTAATGCACCCATTCAAAACCTATCCAAAAAGCTACCAAAGCAATGTAACCTCTTTTATTCCCCAAGTGTTTTTTTGTTGTATGAAACCACATAAAAATAATGGTCATAAATAAGGAGTATAGGACTTCAGCCATTACCATTCCTGCCTCTGAAGAATACCAAATCCACCAAGTGGTGTAGGTATTAAATATTAAAAATGTAAGGTAAGTGTAAAAGAACAAATGCCATTTAGAATATTTTTCGGGCTGAGATGCAATAATTTCTTCCAACAATAAAAGCGGAACAAAAGCAATAAAAATTAAAATGGATAGACTTCCTGTTTCAGGCCAAGCTATACCCATTAATAAACCACTTAATACAGCAAGTCCTAAAAGTTTAATTT
>CAMPHX010000118.1 GCA_946886085.1 uncultured Flavobacteriales bacterium
CATAAATGGAGTAGAACCATTTAATGGAAAATCGCTTTCAATGGTTCCGGCATCATTAATTAAATAAATAGTTGAAGCCGTAACTACACCAATTTTTTTGCTTTTATCGGGTAAAGAAAATAACAATGGCTGATGTGTGATGGTTTCCGGAATTTCTGTTTTAAACAATTGATTGGCTGAGTTATCACTTACAATTACTTGATTTTCTAATGCAAAAACGTGACTGCTTGAATTAGCTGTAGGGCTAATATTTGTAGGACTAAAACTGTAAAAATCTGTTTTGTTTTCTGAAATAAGTTTTAGCGTTTCTAATTTATCGTTGAAAAACAATTTTATCACATTGCCCGAAGAATCAGCGCAAATTAAGTAAGAAGAAGCCAAGTCTTTTTCTACTTTTAAGAACACTTCGTTGGCAGTAGCGGGTAAGGTAGATTTTAGCTGTAAACGATCTTTACCATTTCGTTGAACTACTTTTATACTTCCGTTTTTAGTTGGAATTACAATATAATCTTTGTTTCCAATAATAAAATGTTTGATAATTCCACTTGGCGAGCTTTTAGAAGCGTCATAATCCCAGCCTTTTACCAAATCGCCATTACTATCATAATTATAAACGATGTTGTTACTACAACCAATTAAAATACGGTAGTTTCTGTTGTTGTCATAATCCAACGGACTAACAGGAGTAGTAGCTTCTGCTTTAAGTTCAACAGGAAATTTGTTTACATTTTTACCATTTCTATCGAGCAGATAAATTTTACTTTTGGTAGAAAATAATAATTGTAGTCTGTTGTTTTTAAAGATATCTACCTGATGTATTTGTCCGTGAATACGCTCGCTAAGTTGTTTCGTCCATAATATTTTGCCATTGGTGCTTATCAGGTACAACTTATTATTTACATCTTGCACAATTATCTCTTTGGTTTGTGTTTGATGATTTAACACTATTTGCGGAGTAGTTGCTGTTGTGTCCAATAAAACTTCCCACAATGTTCGGGTATCTTGTTTATAAACAGGATTGTATTTAAAATAAATATTGTTGTAAAACAATTGGTCTTTTTGTGGTGAAACTTGAAAAGCAATCGCTTCAAATTTTCTGATAAATTCAATGTTGCTATCAATTTCGGGGATAAATGGTTCGTCCATAAATGTTTTGTACCAATGTACCGAACGAGCAATGTTGTTATACACAAATATAGAAGCACTACTAGATAACTGGTCGCTAAATGCTTGGAAGTTTTCATCTTTTTTTAGTGTTTTTTCGGCAACAAAGTTTTTGTAAAATTCATTAATGCCGGTTTCGGTTTCCCCAAAAACCAAATAATCATCAATAAATAAATAATAAGGCTGATTAATATCGAAAAAAGGTTTGCCAAAAAGTTGGCTAAAATGCAATTGAAAATCTAATTGTTGAGGACTTTGCTCATCTTCCGTGGTGGTTTGTAAATTTGTTTTTTGTTGAATTGCTTTTAAATTTTCTTTGGCTTTTTCTAAGCTGTTTACTCGGAAAAGTACAAACTTGTTTCCCGTTAAATCTTTATTAAGCGGTTCGGTAATTACAAATGCTAATTCATTGCCTACATTTGCAACTAATTCTGCTTCTATATCAATAGCATGGGCTCCACTTATGGCATCAATATATTTTTCGTAATCAAAATAAGAGTTGTTTTGTTTTAACCATGATTTTCTGTTTTTAAAAAACTTTTCCGAATTACTAAAACTGTAATAATACAAGAAAGCAGTATTTGCAGGAATAACACCCGTAAGGTTAATTTTTGGTCCACCCAAGGTATTGGTTTGGTCTGCAAAAAGCGAAAGGAAAGAGTTTTGTTGGGTATCTACAGAGGTAAACCCATTTAACATAATGGAATTAGATTTTAAGGTAATATCTAACGCACTCCACGAGGCATAATTGGTAGCTTTTGCTACTTTTTCTTTATATTGTTGATGAACAGGTTGAGCTAATAATTTGGGTAATCGTTGATGATTAATAAAAATATTTCCGTCAGGTACTTCTCCTGTAGTACTTAAAATGGTATTAAAAGCTTGGTCATTTAACAATGAGGTGTTGCTTTTTAGCTGACGAATAACATCTTCAATTAGCAATGAGCTGTGGCTAATGGCAAAAATGGATTTATCAAAAGCAAAAAACAATTTTTCATCATTTTTAGTGATGCTGTAAATGTTTTTCCCATCGTAATTTCTTGCAGATGGGTTGATTTTAAGCTTAGACTTTAGTAAGGTCAACACATTTTTTTCATCAATGTTGGGTAGGGTAGAGAAGTAAAAAACAAAATCGTAACTGTTGGCGCCCGATAAGTGCATGGACATTAACATCGATTTTTCGGAAAGTACAGCATTTATTTCATTAATAGCTAAAACCGAATCTAAAAAATGGGTTTGTTCTTTAATAGATTTAAAAGTAGTGGTATTGTTGGTGAGTTCTTCCCAAATAATATTGGTAGAAGCAATTTTTTTATAAAAAGCCGTAATGTTTTTTTCTTTTAACAGCAACGCAGCATTTTGCGGAACAGCTATAATGGCATTGCTAGAAATAGGTTGTTTAACGTTTTTATAAAAATTATAGCCAATAAAACCAACGGCTCCCAATAACAAAACAAAAATTAAGATTAATATTTTTTTTGTCATAACTGTTTTAAATTCACAAGGTGTATATTAACTGCTAAAATTAAGTAGATATATAGCCCCCAACATGCTATTAATGATGAAACAATTAACAACCCAACGTTAATACAGTTGTTGAGTTAATATTTGGTAGAAATATGAGTAGTTGGAAGTAGGGTGTTGTTGTAACACCCAATCAATGTTTTCGTTTTGTTGAAACCAAATTTGCAATAATCAGCCAATAATATGAAATATAGATGAAGTTGTCAAATCGTTATTTACTGTTTTACAAATTTTTTAGTTATAGTTTTCTCTTTAGTGAAAAATATAATAAAGTAAATTCCTTTTGATAAATCAGCAACATTTATAGTATTTGTGTTTTGTTTAATAGTTTTAATAGTTTTACCAGCAATATCAACAATAGTTATTTCACTAATATTTATTTGATTACTAACAATTGATAATTGATGTGAAGTAGGGTTGGGGTAGATATCTAGATCTGAATTCAATTCTATATTGTTATTTATTCCTGTTATTATTGGAGGAGAAATCACATTTATTGTAAATCCATTAGCTTTAAACACTACTCCATTTTCACCTATAGAATCACAATACATATCAATACAACTTGCACCGTCATTTACAGTTAAGCAAAGATAAAATGGACCTGCAGTTGAATAAACATGAGTTGGGTTTTGCAGAGTAGAAGTGTCGCCATCACCAAAATCCCATAAATAGGTTAAATTAGTACCTATTGAATTATTAACAACAATAACATTTCCTACAACAGTATCAGGGTACATTACAAAACCCGAATTACATTGTGGAGGACTTATAATTCCTGTAACAAGGATAGTATCTAAGAAGTAATCGAAGCAACCAGTAATAGAGTCATTAATTGTTAAAACGACAATAAATAAACCATTAGATGTAAATGTATGATTAGGGTTAGTTAAAGTCGAAGTTGTTCCATCACCAAATGCCCAATGTGATTGATTGTAGTTACCAGTAGAATTATTTGTAAAAGAATAATTTCCATTTCCATTATCTATATAAGAATAACTTGCCATTGAACCATTAATGGTTAAATTCAAAGTGACAATTGAATCGCAACCAGCTGCACTAGTTAATAAATGAGTGGAACTATAATTACTTGTGTTATAGGTAATACCATCTATCCATGTAATAGGACTACAAGATACAATAGTATCGATACTATATATAACTGAATTTAAAGATAGTATTAAAAAACTATCACATCCCATTGAATTTGTTATTGGCAGAAGGTAGTAAACAGTAGTGTCATTTGTGTAGGTGTTTCCATCACCTGCTGTCCAAGTAAATGAAGGTTGGCAAAGATTATTGTAATCTATTGTTCCACTAGCACAGCTTTCTACAGATCCGACATCTCGTCTTCCATTTAAAATAGGACCATTTTGTGCATTTGTCAAGTCTGAAGGATTACCCATATCAATAGCTGGCGAAGGTGATAGAGGTAAATGGAATTTCGTTATACCAAGACTAGTTAAGGGTAGAAGATTAAGTTGAGAAGGAGTTATGTTAATCTGATCTGTTCCAATAGTTCCATTAGGAGCATCACTAAAAATGTTATATCCGTTTGAAGTTATAGGGCTGTTTACATCAGAATAAATATTATTACTAGCTGCTGAAATAATGGAGCTTTCTATAGTTGAATTAACCGCATATATGCTTGATCCTAGTAAAGCATTATTTTCATATATTGTAGAGTTTGTAATATATGCTAATGAAGGGGCAGTATTATCCCCTTCATATACACCACCTCCAAAATCTGCATAATTATTACTTATAGTAGAACGTTTACAATCAAGTATTCTTTGACCATTTGAGTCATTAAAAATTCCACCACCTTTAGAACCGCTAGCGAAACATGTGTTATTGTTAACTGAAGAACTAGTCATATTTATAGTTGAAGCGGATGAGAACAGAGAAAACCCGTAAGCAGAAGCGTATATGCCTCCACCATTACTATTGGTCGAAACATTATAGCTAACACTAGTGGCATTTAAGCCAATTAAACACGAGGTAGAAACACTAGCACTGACATTAGCGTAGATACCACCTCCTCGACTATTGGCAATATTACTATCTATTTGGCATCCAGAAAATACTAATTCTAATTGACCATTAATACTAGCACTTACTCCGCCACCTGAAAAATTGGAAGTGTTTTTCTTAATAGTGCAAGAGTAAAAATTTACATAACAAATATTCCCAGAATTGTTAGGGCCTATACTAGCACCACCACCACCATTACTGGTATTATTGATAAATTTGCTATTCCAACAATTTAAATTGTTATGGCAATAGACACCACCACCACCACCACCACCAATTGAAGTGTTATTATAAAATACACATGAATTAATTGATAATTGATTAGCTTTACAATAAACACCACCGCCACTGCTAACAGAAGTATTATTTTTAAATAAAGAGTTCGTTATTCCTAAACTACTTGAATAGCTAAAATGTACTGCACCACCCTTTCCAGTTGAGTCAGCAGCATATCCATTAATTAAAACTAAACTATCAAGTACAACTGAAGTGGTGTTGCTAATGTTGAATATTCTGCATATGTTATTTCCGCTAATTCTTAAAGTATCTGTAGTATTATATAGCCCATTAATGTTTAAGCTTTTACTGAAGGCAATTTCACTTTGTAATGTTATTGTTGGACTTCCAGCTAAAAGATTAGGGTCAAATCGAATCACGTCACCATTAACAGCATTAGCAATAGCACCTCTTAATGACCCTGCTCCACTATCATTGGTATTTGTTACAATTATTGTTGCAGCTTGAGAACTAAAGC
>CAMPHX010000119.1 GCA_946886085.1 uncultured Flavobacteriales bacterium
GATATACACAACTCACGGATTTACTGGACGAAGCAAAAAGTGTATTTGAAAATACTGAGTTAGCATTAGAAGGAAAAGAATTTAATATCGCTGAAAGTCAGTAATAGCAATGTTAATAGCTTGTTAATAACTATTTTCCTACTTTTTTAAAAAACTAATGATTTATACTATTTTTGATACGATAACAATATTTATTAACTAAAACTCTAAAAATTATGAACAAAGGAGAATTAATTGATGCAATTGCTAAAGATGCAAAATTAACTAAAGTTGATGCTGGAAATGCTTTAAATGCTTTCGTTGCTAACGTAACTAAATCATTAAAAAAAGGTGACAGTGTACAATTAATTGGTTTTGGTACTTTCTCAATTTCTAAAAGATCTGCTAGAACTGGAAGAAATCCACAAACTGGTAAAGAAATTAAAATTGCAGCTAAAAAAGTAGCTAAATTTAAAGCTGGTAAAGCTTTAGCTGAAACTGTTAAGTAATTAGTTTTACTTCAACAAAACAAAACCCGAACAGCAACTGTTCGGGTTTTTTTATATACCTATTCTCCCTCTATCACAATATCAACTGCACTGCAACTGGTAAGGTAAGATGAAAGTACTAAACGTTTTTTGGTTGTTCCATCACTTGCCAATAAGGAAATGGTATTGGGTGGAATTTTACCTACATTATGAGCATATAATGTTAGCCTATTTGCCGATGTACTATCAAGCTGTAAAGTAAAACTGTGTTTTTCTTTGGTAAGCAAATGTTTCTCTAACACACATTTATTATCTAAAAACAGCGAAATAGTATCTCCATCAAAAGATTGGTTATCCCAAACCGTAAACGTAATTTCATTGACTGAGAAAGTCATCGTCCTACGATTTTTCACCGACCTGCTATTAATACTATCAATTTGACCATCTTGGTTGACTGAAAAATGATACTCGCTTTGTATTACTGTATCTTCCTCAACAAAAACAGGTTCTTCAGGATAACCTTCGGGATAATACTGTAAATTATCTATTAGTATGTTGCCATTGTATTTGGGCATTTCTAAGTAATAAGCTTCCAACAGCAAATAATTAGTAAGTTGAGTTGGAGTAAGTTCAAAAAAATAGCTTTGCCATTCGGTATGGGCTACTTTTCCGGATGTCCACAACAATTCTTTTTCCATAGTTGCCGATAATCCGTAAACTCTTAATTGAATGGGTTTGTTAAAGCTAAAAGTATCTGCTGTAAAGTGAGGATCAAAAGCTAAATCAATACTATAATGGTAAGTTTGATTACTTAACAAAGGTTGTCTAAATTCCTGAAAACAAGACTCCCACAAATAACTATCAATGATGCTATAACCACGTGCTACCATAGAAATATAAGTATTTCCATGAGAGGCTTCTTTGCTTACCTGCCAACTTCCCGGTTGTGTGTCAGGAGAGCTTGCCTGACCATAAACTATCCATTCGTTTGGAGGGACAGCCATTGTTGGTCTCCCTTCAAAAGAAGGATTATTAAGGTACTGAGCTTGTACGCTACTACTCCAAATAATGATGATGATAAATAAAAGTTGTTTCATTTTCTTTTTGTTGGAAGTCAGAAGACAGAAGTTGGCAGTAATTTATTCTTTTAACTTCTGTCTTCTGACTCCTGACTTTTTTTCTTTACTTTTTAATAGTTATACTTCCTGTATTGCTCCAACATTTATATTCATTGGTATAATACAAGTAACCTGATGTAGCAGGAGCTTCAAACTTACCGGGAACTTCCGCTTTTAAATCTAAATTGATCGTATGTGAAGCATTAGGAGCTAAATCTCTGAAATAAAACACTACAAAATTGTCAGTAATCTCATAAAAACCAATAGTTCCTTTTTCTTGCAACTCTTTTAACTGCCATGGTTGTGCTGACAACCCGGATGGAATTCCAACTACAGCCATAGTCATTGGCATTCCTTTGTCTTCTTTGTTGCTTACTTTAGTAGTTAAACGTACTGTTTCTCCTACTTTTACACTATTGGTATTTAATTCAGCTTCAACAGCTATTTTGCACTCTTTTGACGATAATGGCAAGGTAGTATTATAATCAATACTCATCGTATAAGGTAAGGCATTTTTAGTGTCTTTGTAACGAATTTCTATTTTTTGATTCCCTAATTTTAAATGCTTATCTAAATCTTTAAATTCAATCGCATTTTTTTCTCCTGCTTCATATTTTTTAGAAGCGACTACTTTTCCATCAATTACACACTCCAATACTCCTGATTCTTTGGTTTGTTTAGAAAATTTAGCAAATGTTGTTAATGCTTTAAGAGCTAATACCGTTCCTTGTGTTGAGCCGAAACTTCCACTACCTGATCTTGAAGAAACTAAAAACTCTGCTGCTTTGGTAATGGCTGCTATATCTTTTTTATCAGCTTTTAACATCGCTAACATTGCTAACGCTGTAGTTTCTACTTTTAAAGAAACTCCACCCGAACGAGTAATAGAATGGTCGGCATTCCAGCTACCGTCTTTTTCTTGCAATTTTAATAATGATTTTAATACACTTTCAGCTCTTTTGTCTTTATAATTCAATAAGGTATTTGCCATTAAAGCCAATTGGTAAGTATCGTTGGAAGCTGTTGAAGTAGCGTATGCAGCTTCCAACTCTTTATTTATTTCCGAATAATTCGCTTCCGAAAGTGCATACACAATATAGGCATTAGTTACTTCTTCACTAGCTCTACCAAATTGATCTAAGGCTCTTGGGTTTTTCTTAAACCCTCCTTTACCGTCTTTTCTACTCATCAACCATTTTGAAGTTCTCATTACCATTTCACTGCTCACATCTGCGTAAACATGTTTCATATCGTTAAACTGCATTAAACCATAAGCAGTAAGGGCTTCGTGTCCGGGCGATGAACCAAACCACTCATAACCTTTTTCTTTAGTTTCATAAGAAGTTAATCTTTTATACCCTCTATCTAATTTTTGGTCGATGCTGGCGAATAATTCCGGATTATCCATACCGGTTTCTTTCATATAGCTCATTGCCATAATGTTAGGATAGTTACTCATGGAAGTCTGCTCGAAACATCCTGATGGTTCTCTAATAATACTTTCTATTCCTTTCATTAAATCATTAACCACGTTAGGATAAGCAGTAAGCGAAGCTTGTAAAGAACCATCTACCACATCAGACAAAGAAACACTATAGGTTTTACTTAAATCTTGTCCTGAAAATGCAATAGATACCGGAAAGCCTTTTGGCCCAATTTTGATAGGTTGTACAAAAGCATCTTTTAATCCGTTGGCTTTAAAGCTAATTTCTAAATTATCCTCACCTATTTCGTTCAGTACTTCGTAGCTTAAATAAATGGTTTTAGTAGTGTTTGCTGCTAACATTTGATTACCTGTTTCCACATTCATTACTTTAAATCCTTTGGGAGAAGTTACTGTTAAATTCCCCACCACATCTTTATTGGTAGTATTTTTTAACGTCAACGGAATTTCAATTTTATCTCCAAAAACTACTTGTGAAGGCACTTTTACCGACATGGAAAAAGGCAATTGAGTAAAATGAGTATATTCTGCTCTACCAATCATCCCTACTCCAACACCTTCTACTATAGTTCTAAATGAAGTTACTTCATCACTATTGTAAAACTCTACTGTTGCTAGACCATTGTTCCCCACTTCAATATTACCATCCCAAAAAATAGTAGAACGAAAATCTGTTCTAATATCTACTTCTTGATTATTGGTATAATTGGGAGTTGCAAATTCTCTTGCTCTGTAATAGTTAACATTTGGTAAGAATTTTTGGTCTTTTGCTACTAATTGATTGGCAAACGCTCTTCCTTGAGCATTACCTACAATAACTACTTCCTCAAATTCTATTTTTTCTGCTTCTTTTACTGGGGCTTTTTTGTCCGCTTTTACCGGTACCAAATTTTGTTGAACAGGTTCTGCTTCCATAACCAATGGCATTTCATTAACCATCACCATATCTTGTTCTATATCCATCACAACATCAACTGCAGCAGCAGGCATATTGGCTCTTTTGGTTCTAACTGATTTACTATATGAATACATTTCTTTGGGATCGTATAAATAAACCGTGTGGTTTTGAGTATAATTACTCGCTGTAAATCCTTGTCGGCTCATGTCTTTTGCCGTTACTTCAAAATACATTGGTTGATAAAGAGCTTCGTTAGCGATTGAGAAATAACCTTCAGCATTTGTTTTATAGGTCTTTTTACTTTGTGCATTTTTTATTATGGCATTTGCAACAGGCTTTCCTTGTCCGTTCATTACCTTACCTTTAATAATTGCTTTCTCTCCTTCAAATTGAATGGCAGGAAAATCTTCAGCCATCACTTTTTCCCAAGTAAATCTTCTCCAACCATCGGTCATTAATAAATAATCTAAGGCTTCATCGGCTTTTGCTTCTTTATCGTTAAAATAAAATTGAGGTTCTTCTACTTTGGTTTTCAAATCGTTTTCTAACAACAACGAAGATAAAATATTACTCGATTTATCATCAGCAAAACTCAATAATTTATCATCAACCACTGCCATAGAAAGATTAGCAGGCATAGGTAAGCCTCTTTCATCGGTTACTTCAATATTCATTTTTACTTTTTCTCTTGGTAAATATTGTGCTTTATCTGTTTTTAAAGAAATGTTTAGTTTTTTGTCTTTATTCACAAACACCAAACGCTCTGCTCTTTCAATATTTTTAGCGTCAAACAAAGTTATTTGAGCTACTCCAATAGGAAAATCTTTAACAGGAATTTCAAATACATTTTTACCTCTGGCAACATTTATTTCGCTTGCAAAATAAATTTCTCCTCTTACCTGAGCAGCTAAAGACATGGTTTCTGTTTCTGTAGATTGAATGGTAACTGTTACTTGTTCTTTTGCAGTATTGTTTACATTCATCGTCCACCCTCTTTTTAGACTTTTAGGCAAATCGTATTTTTTATTTATTCCTTTAGGGTGAGTAATGATAGCATGATAGGTTTTACCAATTTTAGGTTCTAATTCAAATGCCCCCATCCCGTTGTGGAAACTTTCAAAATCAATTACGGTATTTCCTTCATTATCTTTTACCACGCCTTTTATGTCGGCAGGTTTACCAAATTCATTCAATGCTTTAAAAGCCACTTTAGAAATCAATCCATCTACTAAATCTCCACCTTCAGGATAAAAACCTAAATCGATATTTCCCAATGTAATTGGTACAGAACGAGAAATGCTTTCTGTTTTTCCTTCATAATCAATCATCACATTTAACAAACCATCATTGGTAGTAAGGTTTTCAGGTAATTCAAAACGCATATAAGCCAATCCCGATTCATCGGTATTCATATTTTTTTCAATTAACTTTTGTCCGTTTAATTGTGCTATGTATTTAATATTGTAATTAGAAAGTGGTTGATTTTCTAGTGTTTGTAAATCTATTTTGCTTACCACTTCATCTCCCGGAC
>CAMPHX010000120.1 GCA_946886085.1 uncultured Flavobacteriales bacterium
GCCATAAGAATAGTAAAGGTAAAAGGTATATTCTTTTGATAAACATTCAGTTTGTTTTTAGGAATGTAAATTTAAGAAAATAACATGAATGTTGAAGAAGTTAGTAAAAGTCGATTAATTTCTTTTTTCTTTATTGAAAGAATTACGAAGGAAGCATCTTTAGCGTCATTCTCGAAATTTTCAAGGAACGCAGAAAATTGTCGGGAATCTTATTTGTTTTTTTAGCCTTTCTTTTGTCTTGAAACAAAAGAAAAATTCTCAGAGGTTGGGTTATTATTTTGAATGTCATATCGAACAAGATTTTACGAGTTGAGGAACGAAGCTCAGTAAAATGAAGTTGAGATATCTTGTTGCTTAGGAATTGTAGTTTTAAATTGAATGTAGAAGTCAATGAGTAAGAAGATTCTTCATTTTGTTTTGTAACGAAAATGAATTTTCGACAAAACTGCATTCAGAATGACAGTATTTATGGGCTTCGTGTGATGGCAACTCCTCTCCTTAGGGAAGGTTGGGATAGGATTTTACTCCACCCACAATACCAACCCCTTTAGATATTCACCTTCGGGATGGAAAATGTTTACTGGATGGTCGGCAGGTTGAGATAAATGATACAATACCATAACATTTCTTTGTGAGCTAATGGCTGCTGCCATAATGGTATCGTAAAATAACTTTCTGTTAATTACCTGAGAACAAGAAAAAGTGAATAATAATCCACCAGATTTCATGTTTTTTAGTGCCATTTCATTTAGTCTTTTATAACCCTGGACGGCTTTGTGCATCGATTTTCTGTGTTTTGCATAAGCAGGAGGATCCAACACAATGATGTCGTAAATTTCTTTATTTTCTTTTAAGAAAGTAAGCGTATCAGAAACAAAAGATTGATGGTTAGTAAGTTGGTTTAGCTCAATATTTTTATCGGTTAGCTCAATTGCTTTTTTAGAACTATCAACAGAATGAACTGCTTTGGCTCCATTTTTTAGTGCCGCAACTGAAAAACCACCTGAATAGCAAAAAGTATTCAACACCAATTTGTCTTTAGCTAATTCGCCTAACAATTTCCTATTCTCTCTTTGGTCGATAAAAAAGCCTGTTTTTTGTCCTTCAACCCAATCTAAATGGTAGTTACAATTGTATTCTGTGCCAATTAATTTGGGATCTTCAGCTTGATATAAATACCCATTTTCAATTTTCAGGTCAGTTTGTTTTTCAAGCGTTTCGGCACTTTTATCGTAAATGGCTAGTAACTTTTTACCATAAATTTTTTGTAAAGCAGCAACAAGTTGAGGTTTGGCAAAATGCATTCCTGCCGAGTGAGATTGAATAACTGCTGTACCATTGTAAAAATCTATGATTAATCCAGGCAGTTGGTCGCCTTCGGCATGCACTAATCGGTAGATGTTGGTAGCAGGATTTTCGGTTAATCCCATTGCCTTTCTCATTTCAAAAGCATTGTTTAATTTCTCAAACCAAAAATTATCGTCAATAGGTTCTTGCGTAAAACTTATTATTCTAACGGCAATAGTTCCATCTTGAAAATGTCCTGTGGCTAAGAAATTATTATTTTCATCAAAAACATTTACCAACTGACCGTCAGTAAGTGGTTGGGGTGGAGTAGTGTCCACAACAATTTTTTGTATAGCTCCCGAAAATACCCAAGGATGTTTTCTTTCAATAGATTTTTCTTTGTCTTTTTTGAGGATTACCGAAGGATAGTTCATGGAATAAATTTAGGCTTTTTGGAAAGCTACCATTTTTAAAGCAGTTATAGCAGCTTCATCGCCTTTATTACCATGTTTTCCACCAGAGCGATCTATGGCTTGTTGCATCGTATTATCGGTAAGGACACCAAAAATAACTGGTTTGTTGTATTTCAGCGCAACATCTTTAATTCCTAAGGCGGTGGCATTACAAACAAAGTCAAAATGTTTGGTTTCTCCCTGAATAACGCTTCCTAAGCATATTATAGCATCTAAGGTAGTTTTTTCTAATAGTGTTTGAGCTCCTAAAGGCAATTCAAAACTTCCGGGAACATATTGAATAACAATGTTTTCTTTAGCAACATGATGTTTTAAAAGGGTATTGTACGCTCCGTTAAGTAAACCTTGTGTAATTTGTTCGTTCCACTCGGCAACAACAATAGCTATTTTCATGCTAGCACCATCAGGAATGGATGCAGCGTCATAATCTGATAAGTTTTTGTTAACAGTTGCCATATTTATTAGATTGGAGATTAGAAATTGGAGATTTCTTATTTTTCGCTCATCGTTTCAGCTCTAGCGATGTATTTTTCTACATCTCTAGCTTCAGGAGATTCAGCAAAATCTTTTTTAATCTCTTTGTATTTTTTTACCGCATTAGCATAGTCGCCTAAAGTTTCGTAAGCTATACCTGCTTTAAATAAATAAATAGGAGAAGTAAGTTTATTGCTATTTTTAGCAGCTGCTTTTTCGTAATAATCTACTGCATTTTCAATATCATTTAATTCCATGTATGAATCGCCAATAGCACCTAAAGCAACAGCACTAATAATTACATCATCAGAGCTAAATTCTTTTAATTCATAAATAGCGTCTTCAAACATTCCCATATTTCTGTAAGCAATACCTAAATAATAGTGAGCTAAGTTGGCAGATTTTGTACCGCTGTAAGTTTCAACGATTTCAATAAATCCCATGTTTGTTCCGCCATCGCCATTAATAGCTAGGTTTAAAGAATCTCTTTCAAACTGTTGTTCAGCCCAAAACATATTTTCTTGTGCTTCAGATTCTATAGGTGGAAGGTAAACTTTATAGTAAAAAGCAAAAGCTGCAATTACCAATATTATTGCACCTAATGCAACGGTAATAGGCATTTTATTATTTTCTACAAAGTTCTCGGTTTTACTGTAAACCTCTTGAACATCAACAATTACTTCCGAATTTTCGTCTTTCTTTTTTGCCATTTTGTTTTCTTGTTTTTTATAGGGTTGCAAAAATAGTTTTTTTAATCAAAATAATAACGATTTGCTCAATTTTATCTTTAAAAAGCCCCTTAAATCCCCCGAAGGGGGACTTTTTCAACACACGAAGCCTGCTTTTGTTAATGGTTAATAGTTATTTGTTAATTGTAGAGTTTAGTTAGTTTTAATTTTCTAAACTCCTAAACCACCTCTAACCGTCATTCTCGAAATTTTGGAGTGCAACGGAAAAATTATCGGGAATCTGTTTAAATCGACTATTTTCCTCTCTTTTTGTCATGCAGGATGCAACTAGCTAATTACTGGTTAACAAGTTTATTAAGAACAAATTTTCCAGCTAGATTCCTCCTGAAAGACATAAGAATTTTAGAGGTGTGTTTTGATGATCATAAACATGTAGCATTGAGTTACACTCAACGCTCTGTTTAAATATCGCTCTAATGGAGTTTAGGTAAAACCACGAATACACGAATGAAATCTGTGTAAACAATTTGTGAAAATTAGCGTAATCTGTGGTATAAAAAACAATTGTCACTGATTTCACCAATTAACGCTGATTTATTCGCTGAAAGTTTCTTGTTTAATGGGCTAATTTTTATATTTTTGGAGAAGAATAGTTATTAAATACTATAGTAGATATTAGAAAAATATTACTTATAAATTGATAAAGTAGCATTTATTTAGTTGTTGTACTTAATGATGAAAAACATAATTTACATATTTGGATTTGTGGTTCTGACTGCTTGTAATTCAAGTCAAAAAAATGATGTGTCTGAAATTGATCAATTAGGCAATGCTGAAACTGATAGTATAAAAATTATTAAGCCTGAGATTGACTTAAATGGAACTTGGGGATTAACGAACTACTTTGATACAATTGTTGAGCAAAAGGAATTAGCAAAGTATAGACTGCAAGCTCCTACTTGGTTTGGTATTATTCTCCAGATAAATAATGACTCTTTAATTGCCTATGGTTCTTTAATTGAAGTAGAGAAGCAATTGAACTTAAGGTCCGACACTCTCGCTTTATTTGATTCTTATGGAGGAAAGTGGGATTTGATAAAGAAAGAAGAATTACTCTTATTAACTCAATCTTCTAATCAAAAGAAGAAGGATACAGCTGTTTACATATATCGCAAACGAAATGACTTAGATTTTATGACTCAAAATATGGACAAAGTTCATAAAATTAGTAGTAATATCACTAAATATTTCAACGACAAACTATTTGCGGGTAGTTATCAAAACATTAAGGAAAATAAGGAGGTGATTTTTCAGCCAAATGGAGAAGTGATTGGTTTTGAAAAATACGATACTTACCAAGTAAGAAATTATTTTGGGACATTACATCCACATAAGAATCTTGATGTAATCACATTTTCTAATTCGACTACAAAAGAATCCAAACAATATAATTGGAAATTTAATGAGGGACATTTGATTTTAACTGAATTCATAAGTGAAACAATCGTATATAATGGAGAAAAAGTAGTAACAGATGATTACATTTTAGGAACTGAGGAAATTGAATTAAAAATACTAAGCACAACAAAGTCTAAACTGCATTAAAACGTAGCTTATATAAACTGTTGACAGAGAGTTTTTTTAATTTACACAATGTTTTAAAACCTACTATCTCCATCTAACATTCTTCCTAAACCACCTAAAATACTTCCTTCGCCTTTGCTTTTTCCGCCATAACTTGGTGCTGAAGCTAATACTCTATCGGCTAATCTGCTAAAAGGTAAGGATTGAATCCACACTTTACCCGGACCGGAAAGTTGAGCGAAAAAGAAGCCTTCGCCACCAAATAAGGTGTTTTTAATGCCACCAACAAATTTAATATCGTAATTTATGGTTTGGGTAAACCCTACAATACAACCAGTATCCACGTTAAGCACTTCACTGGGTTGTAAATCTCTTTCTATGATAGTTCCTCCTGCATGCATAAATGCTCTTCCGTCACCTTCTAATTTTTGCATGATAAAACCTTCACCACCAAAAAATCCAGTGCCTAATTTTTTCTGAAATTCAATGCCAACAGCTACTCCTTTGGCTGCACACAAAAAAGCATCTTTCTGACAAATAATTTTACCGTTATAAGCTCTTAAATCAATAGGAACAATTTTTCCCGGATAAGGAGCAGCAAAAGTAGCATGTCTTTTATCAATCCCCTGATTGGTGTAGGTAGTCATAAATAAACTTTCGCCTGTTAATACTCTTTTTCCTGCCGAAAATAGTTTGTCCATCAGTCCTTGGTTTTTACTGCTGCCATCACCAAAAATAGTTTCCATTTTAATGTTGGAATCCATGTACATTAAACTTCCGGCTTCGGCAATAACTGTTTCCTGAGGATCTAATTCTATTTCTACACATTGCATGTCATCGCCAAATATTTTATAATCAATTTCGTGTGCATTCATGGTTTTAAGTTTTAAATTTAATAATTTTCTTGTGAAA
>CAMPHX010000121.1 GCA_946886085.1 uncultured Flavobacteriales bacterium
ACATAGCGTCAATATCATCATAATCTGCTGTTCCAACAGAAAGTCTATACCATGGTGATGATGTTGATGTTCCGAAAGCATAAAAAGGAACTATCGCAATATGAGCTTTATTTAATAAATAAGCAGTAACATCTGCAATGTTTTCCAAAACATGACCATTTGCAGTAGTTTTACCAACTAAATCAAACTTAACTGTTAAATAAATTGCAGCCTGTGGCGGAATTGCATCAACATGGTAGCCTTTAGCTTTTAATTTTGTCATTCCTATATAAAAAGCATCTAATCTTTTGTGGATGTTTTTCTTAAAAGCATGAAGATATTCATCCACCTCAGATTTATTAGCTAAGAAATTGGCTGTAGCTACTTGTTCTGCTTTTGGAGACCACGCTCCTACATGACTTAAAATAGCCCTCATTTTATCCATTATTTTTTGTGGACCAAAAGCCCAACCAACCCTAACACCTGTTGCCGCAAAAGCTTTTGAAATCCCATCAATATAAATGGTGTAATCTCTCATTTCAGGAAATAAAGAAACGGGATCAAAATGTTGAGTTTCTCCATACGTTAATACCCAATAAATTTGATCAAAAAGTAAATATAATGGTTTTTCATTAGCACCTCTTCTTTGGTTTTCTTCCAACACTAATTGGCAAATTTCTGCCAAGCCCTCTTTTGTAAAAGTAGTTCCTGTAGGGTTTAAAGGAGAGCATAACGCAATCATTGTTGCCTCTTTTACATATGGTTTTAGCTCCGCAGCTGTAGGCATAAAATCATTTTCGGGTTTAGTTTCAATAATTTGTTGCTTAGCTCCAGAAAGGTGTGAGTAATGATTATTATTCCAAGAGGGAACAGGAAACAATACTGTATCATTTTTATCTATAACAGTTTGATATAAAGCATAAATTAATGGTCTTGCTCCACCGGAAATTAAAATACTGTTTGGAGAATAATCTAAACCTTGTCTGGTTTTTAAAAAATCTGCTACTTGAACTCTCAATTCTTCCACTCCATTAGCAGCAGGATAGTTTGTCTCATTATTAACATAAGCTTCAACAATTTCATTTTTTAATGCTGTAGGTATAGGAAAAAGCGAAGGATTAAAATCTCCAATAGTAAGGTTATAAATCTTTTCACCTTGAGCAATTTTTGCTTTCACTTCTCCGGCTAGTTTAATAATCTCCGAACCAATAAGGTTTTCAGCCATTACAGATACTTTGTTGTTCACAATATTTTGAGTTTGTTCCATAGTTTTTATAATTAAAAACGAAATTAGAAAAACAATCAATTGAAATTCAGACAAAACTCAAAAAATAACAGGACAATTTATTAACACTATGTTAAGAACCTTATTTCTTGTAAAAACTAATTTAAATAATGCTGAAAATAATGCTCCAAGCAAAAAAATGTTAATACTTTCGCACTCGTAATTAATATGAATTTCTAAACCATGCCAACTCAAGAAATATACGACATTACCATTGTAGGTGGAGGGATTGTGGGAGCTGCAACTGCTTATAAAATTCAATTAAAATACCCTTCGCTTAAAGTTTTATTAATAGAAAAAGAAGCTAGATTAGCTGACCATCAAACGGGAAATAATTCAGGTGTAATCCATTCCGGATTATATTACAAACCAGGTTCCGCTAAAGCAAAAACTTGCGTTGATGGAAGAAAACAATTAGTAGCTTTTGCTCAAAAATACAATATCAGCCATGATGTTTGCGGAAAAGTAGTGGTTGCTGTTGACGAAAGTGAATTGGATTATATGGATAAAATTTTTGAAAATGGATTGGCAAATAACACTGAAGGAATAGAAAAAATTGATGCCAAACGATTAAAAGAAATTGAGCCTCATGTTGAGGGAATTGCCGGAATTTGGGTGCCTTGTACCGGAATTATAGACTTTAGGGCTGCTACCGAAAAAATGACTGAATTAGTTACTGAAATTCAACCCAAAAGTAAAATTGTATTGGGCGAAGAAGTGCTTTCTTATGACAAAAATGATGCAGCAACTACTAAGGTAACTACTTCAAAAAATAACTACATAACCAAGTACATGATATTTTGTGGAGGTTTACAAGCCGACAGATTGGCCAAAAAAGATGGTGTTAACTTAAAAGAAAAAGTAGTTGGTTTTAGAGGCGATTATTACGAACTTACCGAACAAGCTAAATACAAAGTTAACAACTTAATCTACCCTATTCCTAATCCTAAATTTCCATTTTTAGGCGTACACTTTACCAGAATGGTAAACGGAGAAATTGAATGCGGTCCTAATGCTGTAATGACTTTTAAGCGTGAAGGTTATGGAAAAACAGACTTCAGTTTAAAAGACACTTGGGATGCCCTAACTTATAGTGGAACATGGAGGTTATTATTTAAAAACCCAATGTTTGCCTTGGATGAATACCGAAGAGCTTTTTCTAAAAAATTATTTTTAAAAACCTTACAACGTATGATTCCATCACTTACCATGGATGATATAAAACCGGGAAGAGCAGGTGTTAGAGCCATGTTATTAAGTCAGGATGGTGATACCAGAGATGATTTTAGAATTGAATATAAAAATAAAAGCATACATGTGTTAAACGCTCCTTCTCCGGCAGCAACAGCTTGCTTATCAATTGGAGACGAAATTTGCAATATGGCAACAACACACTTTAAACTCTCATAAATTATGGAAAATTTAGGTATTAATGCAACCGATTTTATTGGTTATTTGGCTTCTTTTTTAGTGCTTTTCTCCTTCCTAATGAAAAAAATGAGATACCTTAGAATTATCAACACACTTGGTTGTACGTTATTTGTGGCTTATGGCTTTTTATTAAATTTTTCATGGCCTATTATTGTTACCAACTTAGCCATCATCATTATCAATATTTACTATCTGAGTAAGAAAGAACTCATTTAATAATCCTTAAAAAGGTGATAATCTCTACTTCCTCTATTTCTTAATAAAAAAGAAAGTTCCGTCTTCATCTTCCAGTCCGGCAATTTTACCAAACTTAGGTGCTTGTTTAGCTCCATTCTTAGTTACGGCTATTTTCACTTTGTTCACTACCGTTTCTATTGGGATACAAGCGTCCGGGTTTCCTGAAAGTGTTGAAGCAAAAGTTTTGGTAAACTGAGAGTTATCAGAAGCCAACTCATAACCGGCAGATGAAAAAACCTGTGATGATTTGAATTTTGTTGCTTTCCAATCGTTGCAACTTTTCTCTGTTGTTGTAGAACGCATTGCCTGATAAAAAGAAGGACCAGATTCACATGCATCAGTGATAACCAAAGTATGCGTAATCTCTTTAGAATAAGACTGCATAGAAGCTTTTAAATTATTAATATTAAAATAAGTAAACTCATCATCTCTTTTAGCATCTGTTGGAATCCAATAACCTGTTTCATTGATGAATTTTCCATGTCCGGCATACCATACTAACAATGAATTTACTTTATTACTTCTTACCAAATCTCGTAATTCTATAGAGAAAAATCGTTCTAATTGAGCTTTGGTCATATCTTTTTTATGAATAACATTATTAATCTTATACTTCGCAAAAGCAGATTTCATCATGGTTACATCTTTAGCAGGTCCATCTAAACTAGCAAAAGATTGATACTTGGAATTTTCAATAAAAATTACCCACGTTTTCCCCATAGGGTTATCTGCTAACAAAGTAGCATTTTCTCTATTTAAGATAAAATCTTTTTCGGTCTTATTACCATATTCATCCTCTACTGTAACAGTAAATTTAGTTT
The DNA here is from genome assembly GCA_946886085.1 of uncultured Flavobacteriales bacterium. Next base: position 3,754 of record CAMPHX010000121.1, read on the forward strand.
TATTCATAATGTTTATGGTCATAGAAAATTTAGGATTTTTCTCTTGCGTATTGAAACTTGCTGTTACTCCATCAATAAAAATACTTTTTATAAAACTCTCATCTTTTATCAATCCTTCAATGTACAACGAAGGATCATCAGCATCCAAATAAATAGTTCCATCGTCAGAAGCATAAGGAGCTAACAACTGAACAACAGGTGCATTTACCTCTGTTTCAATAAATTCAAACATCCAAGTCTCAGAATTTTGATATATATCAAAAACAGTAATTGATACATTTTTTAACTCAGTAATATCCAACTCTATGTCAAAAATCGGATTTAACGAATCTTTACTGAAGTTAGCATCTTTACCATTTACCTTAACAAAATCGATTAAACTAGCATCTTTAACTTTACCTTTAAAAGTCAACTTCTGTGTTCCTTTGGCAATTTGCAAAAAGCCAGGCTTTGGCGAAACAGGACTTATCATTTCCAACTCAGGGTTATTGTTTTCTCTATTTAATTCATACATTCTTTTTTTAGCCTCATCATACAATTTCATAGCTATTCCATCATAAGGAGAGAGTCTTTTTATTTCTTCATAATCTTTTATAGCTGCCTTAAAATCTGCCATATTTTCATATAAAGCAGCACGTTTAAAATAGATGTTGGCATTATCTTTATCTAATGTTAACGCTTTGGTATAATCTGCTATAGCATTAGGGTTTTGACCAATTTTTTCGTACAAAAAAGCTCTTTTTATGTAATGTTGAACTTGCTCAGGTTCAAACAAAATAATCTTAGAGTAATCATCAATAGCTGCTTGTAAATTATTATTTCCTTCATTAATTCCCGAACGTACTTTTAGAGCATGAAAATTCTTAGGGGCTAATTCTAACGCTTTGTCTGCATATTTTAAAGCATCATCATATTTTCCTAGTTTCATGTTACTATGAGCCAAACCAATGTACGCACCAACTAATTTAGAATCATAAAACTTTGCTCTATCAAAACTATAAGCAGCTTCCTTAAACAATTTAGAGCTATCTTGGGCTACTCCCAACAAATAATAACTCATTCCATTTTTATCTATACTCAGTAATTGTTCGGCAGTAGCTACAGCATCCATAAACCTTTTAGCTTGCATTTGAGCTTGGATTTTAGCTTGATACGCTTCTGTTTGTTTCTTATTCCTATCTATAGAAATATCAAAAGCAGCAATAGCTTCATCATTTTTATTAAGAGCCATTAAAGCTTTTCCGTGATTAAGATGATATTCATCACTTTTTTCTTTCAACTCAACTGCTTTCTTAAAATCTATAACTGCTTTTTCGTAATTATTGGTATACAAATAACACAGCCCTCTATAATTGTAAGCCCTATCATGATCATTTTTGGCAACTATAACATTGGTAAAATTTTCTATGGCTTCAGTATATTTTTGTTCGGAAAAGTTTTGTTCTCCGGCTTTGAAGTCCTTGAAATATGTTTGAGCAAATGTTGCCATTGAAAGGCAAACAGCTAATATTACAATTAAAAAATTCTTCATATTTAAAAATTTTATAAACCACTACAAATCAAAAACAAAAGTACTAATTCATCATCAATTTACCTAAGTTTTATTTCCAAATTTTAAATTACTAAAACTATCCAATTGCCTTTTTCTAAAGTCTACCC
>CAMPHX010000122.1 GCA_946886085.1 uncultured Flavobacteriales bacterium
TAAGTTGAAGTAATAATTAATAAGTAAAATTTTATATAAATCGAAATATTTTATGGTAGGGTTTGTATTGTTTTTCAGGTGCTTATATATTTTTTGATAAAAAAGTTGATACAACAAATTAAACAACCAATTTAAACGGTAAGCTTTAATTATTAAGAAGTAAGAGAGTAATTTAACATCTTGATAGAATTTTTTTTCCGGTTTTTTAGTTTGTATTATCTGAATAAGATTTTTTATACCTTCTTCAGTTTTTTGCAAAAAAATAGCTGCACTTTCTAATCCAACATGTATAAGCGGATTGTTAATATGATGAATGATAATGTTTTGTTGAGACAATTCGTAACCAAATAAAGTGTCTTCATGTCCATATTTTACTAAGCTTTCATCAAAATTAATGGTGTTAAAAATTTCCTTTGGAATTAAAAAGTTATTGGTAGTGAAAGCTGCATTTGGTTGTTGTTGTCTTTTTTCGGCAGGTTTTTCTTCTCGTTTTTTGCCATATTTCCATCTAAGCATTAACGAGCTGTCTTTTGGAGCTTCCTCTTTATAAATAGTTCCACCGCAAACAACTTTATTTTCTTGGCATTGAGCAATGTAATTTTCAAAATAGGAGGAAGATGCAATTTCAGCATCACAATCTTGGAAAAGTAAAAAATCATATTGAGCTTTTTTGGCTAACAGATTCCTAATTTTAGCTCTACCCACATTTTGCTCCAATTGTATATAATTAATTTCCGGTTTCGTTTGCCATTGCTGGTTAATTTTCCTGAAATTGTCGGCAGAAGCATCGTCCATTAGAATTATTTCGAAATTTATTCCCGAAGCTTTCCCTTGTTGGTAAAGTGTTTCAACAAAGTGGGTTACATCATAATTATATATTGGAATAAGCACCGAAATCATATCAACGATTTGAAAACGTAAACTTACTACATTAATTCTTAATTTAAAGAGCGATTTAAATTCTAATTCCCATTAAACAAATATCATCTAATTGTTCGGAGTTTGTCTTCCATTTGTTAAAAGTTGTTTTAAGGTGTTTTAGTTGTAATTCACATGGCATTTCTATAATTGATGAAAGTAATTGATGCAGTTGTTTTGAGCCAAATTTCTTATTTTTTTCTCCACCAATTTGATCTTGAAAACCATCTGATCCAATATAAATCATGTCTCCTTTATTGACCTCAAACTCATGATGATTAAAATTTCTGTTTAACTCTAATTGCCAACCTCCAATGGGGTAATTGTTACCATTATATATAGTAGAATTATTTTGATTAACATGTAATAATTTTCTTTTAGCTCCTGAAAAATACATTTTCTTTTCACTTTTATCATAACAACAAAGTGCTATGTCTATCCAATCGTTGTGAAAAACATCATCATTATCGCCCAAAAAAGTTTCTATAAATTTTTTGTCGAACTCTTTAAGAATAGTAGTTGGATGAATTATCTTTTTTCCTAAAATAATATAATTCAAAAAACTTTGGGCAAGCATGGTGAGCAATGCTCCGGGAACACCATGCCCGGTACAATCTCCAACAGCAAATATTTTAAAGTTTTTGTGTTCGCCTATCCAATAAAAATCCCCACTGATATAGGATTGAGGTTGGTAATAGACAAAAGCATCACTAAAAACTCTGTTAAAATGACGGTCTTTGGGTAAAACCCCTTTTTGAATTATTTTAGCATAGTTTAAACTGTTTACTAATTCCTTGTTTCTTTTGTATAAAGAGATGTATTGTCGTTTTAAACCTTCGTTATTATAAATTGGTGAGTTAGTAGCTTCGTTAAACCAAAAATCATCATTATGATTAAATTTTTCCTTCAATTGCATTTTCTTTAATTTAATGGCAATATTAAAAGGAATATGAAGGAAGGGAGGTTAATTAGATATTAAGGTAATTTTAACTTCGATGAGAGGGGGAATAAATAAGGATAATATAGCTTTTAAATTAGATGAACAATGTAGTAGATTAAATTTTTAGCAATTATATAATGGAGAATATTTAGTTGAAAATTAATGAAAACATTTAAAAAAGTGTTTTTGTCATTCAATTAATATTTTACTACTTTTGGACGAATTCAAAAATTAACAACTCAATTATGCTAAAAATTAAGACATTACTGCTAACTGTTCTTTCGGGATTTATGCCAAGTTTCTCTTTTGCTCAAAATCAAGGGGAAGAAATGAGTATTGATCAAAAAATAGATTCATTCTTTAGACCTATAGCAGATGCCGTAGGAACGGTGGTTTTTTATCCCATAACTTTTGGAGGATATTCAGTTCCTATAGTTTTAATTGTTTTAATTGGAGGAGCATTGTATTTTACTTTGTATTTTAGGTTTGCCAATTTTACATTATTAAAAACAGCCATTAAAATTGTTAAAGGAGATTATGATGGAATTGATAAACATACAGCAGGTTTAGCAGAAGGAGATCCAACACCGGGAGGAAATGTATTTGAGACAGTTCAACACGAAAGAAGTGAAGGAGAAGGGGAGCTTTCTCATTTTCAAGCATTAACAGCGGCTTTGTCAGCAACAGTTGGGTTGGGAAATATTGCCGGGGTTGCAGTTGCTGTAGCTTTGGGAGGGCCGGGAGCTACTTTATGGATGATTATTGCCGGTTTCTTAGGTATGGCATCAAAATTTACAGAATGTACACTTGGCGTAAAATACAGAGAAGTTACTCCTGACGGAACGGTGCATGGTGGACCAATGTATTATTTATCAAAAGGATTGAAAGAAAAAGGAATGGGAGTGATAGGAAAAATATTGGCAGTATTTTTTGCAATAATGTGTGTGGGCGGTTCTTTTGGAGGCGGAAATATGTTTCAAGCCAATCAGGCTGCTGCACAAATTATACAACGTTTAGGTATAGAAAGTGGTTTTGCAGGTTTTGCATTAGGTGTAATAATGGCAATTATTGTTGGTGTGGTAATTATTGGTGGAATTAAAAGAATTGGTTCGGTTACAGAAAAAGTAGTTCCTTTTATGGCCGCTATTTATGTTGGTGCAGCATTAATTATTTTAGGGATGAATTTTTCTTTAATTCCAACTGCTTTTGGGTTGATATTTGACGGAGCTTTTTCTCCTGATGCTGCTTTAGGTGGTGTTGTAGGAGTTTTAATTGTTGGTTTCCAAAGAGCAGCATTTTCAAATGAAGCAGGAGTAGGTTCTGCTGCAATTGCTCACTCGGCTGTTAGAACAAAATTTCCTGCAAGTGAAGGTGTGGTAGCTTTATTAGAACCTTTTATTGATACAGTTGTAATTTGTACAATGACTTCTTTGGTCATCATTATTACCAATATTGAAGGAGGGTTTTTTGAATACGGACAAGGAAATGTGGAAGGTGTTAATCTAACCGCTTCGGCTTTTGATACCGTAATTCCAGGGTTCTCTTGGGTGTTGACTATTGCAGTTGTTTTATTTGCGGTTTCAACCATGTTATCATGGAGTTATTATGGGTTACAAGCTTGGAAGTTTTTATTTGGAAAAGGAAAAGCGATGGATATTACTTATAAATTGTTATTCGTTATGTTTGTTATTGTTGGTTCATCAATTGGCTTAGGTGCAGTAATAGATTTTTCTGACGCTATGATTTTTGCCATGGTTTTCCCTAACATTATTGGATTAGTTTTATTATCATCTAAAGTTAGTGTTGAGCTTAAAAAGTATAAATCAACTATTAAATCTTTTGTAAAGCAAAGATAGAATGAGTATTAAAGACTACTTTTCTTTCACTAAAAGTGAAAAAAGAGGAGTAATTGTTTTACTCATTATTCTTTTACTAATACTATTTTCTTTTCCTTTTGTTGATTATCTAAAACAACAAAATACACCCGACTTTACAGCGTATGAAAATGCTATTTTAGCTTTTGAAAAAGAGTTGAATGAGAAGGAAAACCACCAAAAACAGACTTATCAACAAAAGGATAAGCAAGCATTAGCTATTACGTTGTTTGATTTTGATCCTAATATCATTTCTGATGAAGAATGGAAACAATTAGGATTTAGAGATTGGCAAATAAAAATAATTAATAACTACAAAGCCAAAGGTGGAAATTGGAGAACCAAAGCTGATGTGAAAAAGATTTATGGTATTAGTGATAAACATTATGAACTGCTTTTTCCGCATATTTTATTGCCAGAAACCATTGAAAAAACAAATTATCAGTACGATAAGTCAGCAAAAAAATCTTTTGAAAATAAGTTTGAGAAAAAAGATTATTCGCAAAAAATTGATATTAACATAGCAGATAGTGCTATGCTTACCAATATAAAAGGAATTGGTCCGGTTTATTCTAGCAGAATAATAAAGTATAGAGATTTACTTGGCGGTTTTATTGCCAAAGAACAATTGAAAGAAGTTTGGGGACTTTCAGAAGAAACTTACCAAATGGCTTTGCCACAAATTGTGGTTTCTGATAAAATTCAAAAAATTAATATTAATAAAGCTATGGCTGATGTGTTAAAACAACACCCATATATAAACTGGAAAATAGCTAATGCTATTGAAAAATATAGAAAAGCCAATGGTAATTATAAATCTGTAGCAGATTTAAACAAACTTCACTTGTTGGATAAAGTTACTATAGAAAAAATTAGTCCTTATTTAACAGTAGAATAGGGTTTTATTCTTCGCAAGAATAAATTTTTTCTACGTTTTTAAACACTACCTTCTTTATGGTTGTAGGCATTTCTACTATTTCGTAAGGATAAGTAATTATAGAAGTGGTCATACAATTGTTATCAGGAATATTTTCCTCTACAATAACCATTATATTGTTTTCGTGCTCTGTTATAGATGCTATTTTTATAGAAAAACCACCATTATTTTGTTCTCCCATTGTGGTTAATAAAACCATTTTGTTTTCAAAATTCAATACAGGAACAGTAGGTTTTTTCATGTAGTTGGAATAAGCTTCGTTCCATACTTCTTCTAATTTTTCTTGAGAAGTTATCACTACATTTTGTTTACCCATAAAGCCACCATTATTACCTTCGCTTAGCGTGCTAAAAACAACTTCTTTAAAAGTTGGAGCAGCATCAGTTTTAGAAGTTTCTGTGGTGTTGGTTGTGTTGGTCACTTCTGTAGTTGTTTCTTTTGTTGACTTACAGGAAGCAAAAATCACAAGAATTGATATGGAGATGAGTATTTTCATGGTTATATTATTTTAAACAGTTTAAATATTTTTTTATAGTTATTTCCATGCCAAAATATAAGGCATCACAAATTATAGCATGTCCAATAGACACTTCTTTTAAGTAAGGAATATTAGTTTTAAAAAAGTTTAGGTTATCTAGATTCAAATCGTGTCCCGCATTTATTTCCAATCCTAATGAATG
>CAMPHX010000123.1 GCA_946886085.1 uncultured Flavobacteriales bacterium
GTTCTAAGTAAATTTGCAGGCAAAAGACCTATATTGGTTGTAATGAAATTTTACTTTTGAAAACAGATTTTTTAATAATTGGTTCGGGTATAGCGGGTTTAAGTTATGCATATAAAATTGCCGATTATTTTTATCAAAAAAATCAAGTTGTTTCCATTACCATCATTACCAAAGTTGACGAAGACGAAAGCAATACCAAGTATGCTCAAGGTGGGATTGCATCGGTAACCAAATCATCAGATAGTTTTGAAAATCATATTAAAGACACCTTAATTGCCGGAGATGGTTTATGTGATGAGAGGGTTGTTAAAATGGTGGTGGAGCAAGCTCCTGAAAGAATTAAGGAATTAATAGATTGGGGAACTAACTTTGATAAAACTACTCAAGGAGATTATGATTTAGCTAAAGAGGGTGGACATTCCGACAATAGAATTTTACATTTTAAAGACTTTACAGGCAACGAAATAGAAAGAGCTTTACTCAATAAAGTTTTCAATCATCCTTACATTACGGTTTTAAACCATCATTTTGCTATAGATTTAATTACACAACATCATTTGGGTGAAAAAGTTATCCGAGCAACATCCAACAAAAAGTGTTTTGGAGTGTATGTGTTAAATCGTAGGACGGGAGAAATAAAAGTGTTGAAATCTAAAATAACGTTATTGGCAGCAGGAGGAATTGGTCAGGCTTATTTAAATACTACTAACCCAAAAGTGGCAACAGGAGACGGAATTGCTATGGCATACCGAGCAAAAGCTATTATTAAAAATATGGAGTTTGTTCAGTTTCATCCTACAGCTTTGTATCAACCTAATGTTTCACCCTCATTTTTAATTTCTGAAGCAGTGCGTGGAGCAGGAGGGATATTGAGAAATCACAACAACGAACCTTTTATGGAGCAGTATGATAAAAGAAAGGATTTAGCTCCAAGAGATGTTGTTGCTCGAGCCATTGATGCGGAAATGAAAAAACACGTAACTACCAACATGTTGTTGGATGTTTCTCATATTGAGAAAACTTTTTTCATTGCTCATTTTCCTACCATTTACAATAAATGTGTAGAAATTGGTTTAGAGATTTCAAAAGACTATATTCCTGTTGTTCCGGCAGCTCATTATTTGTGTGGAGGAATTGAAGTAGCTACCAATGCCAGAACTTCTATTACCAATTTATATGCTTCAGGAGAATGTGCTTTTACCGGTTTACATGGAGCAAATCGTTTGGCTTCTAATTCGTTAATTGAAGCCTTGGTTTATTCTCATAATGCTTTTTTAGATAGTATTGAACAAGTTGAAAACATTGAATTTCAAGAGAATATTCCTGAATGGAATGATGAAGGAACTACCATGTATAACGAGCAGTTTTTAGTGGAGCAAACCAAAACAGAGTTACAAACTATTTTGAGTAACTATGTTGGTATTGTTCGTTCTGACGAGCGTTTGCAAAGAGCTTTAAATAGATTGAAATTAATTTATGATGAATCAGAAAAGTTGTATGAAAACTCTAAATTAAGTGTTACTATTTGTGAATTAAGAAACTTAAGAAGCATTGCTTATTTAGTTACTAAAGCAGCTTCAGAGAGAAAAAACAACGTAGGATTGCACTATAATGTTGATAATTAGCCCCCTAATCCCCCGAAGGGGGACTTTTCCAAGGCACAAAACCTATTCCATAAGCGTCATTGCGATGCCTTGTGTTTAGTAAGTGTGTTGGAGCAGAAGCAATCTGTACATATTTAGTTCAACTGTTTCTCCTCTCGAGAGGAGAAAGATGTTGTTCGAAAGTTGCTACAGCAGCGAGAATACAACATCAGAGGTGTGTTGTTTTGCTCTATAGCCATTCAGGAGGAATCTTGTTGAGTAGTGGCAATGAAGTGCCAAATACCAACATGAGCAAACTTAAAAGGAGAAAAAAAAAGAACTTAACTATAAAAAGCTCTTATAATTTCTGAAAGAGCGTTTATATCAACTTTCTCTATAGGATGCTTGGAATTGGGTAATAATTCAAAAGTAGCATGAGGTAATAGTTGAGCAACATGATTGGTTTCTACTTTACTTACCATTTCATCGTTATCTGCTAATAGCATTTTTGTTGTGTGTTGAATAAGCTTAAAGTCTTCATCTTTAAGTACATTATTGTTTCCCATTGCTATCATCATGTTGGTAGTTTTTTCTAAAACTGTTTTCCAGTTATTGGGCTGATGGCGCTCTTTTAATATTTTTGCAAAAGCAGGAATTTTTTCTTCAATTTTATCAGCTACCAACATTTTTGTTTCTTTAGCAGCAATGTCTGGTGTCCAACTTAATTTTGTGCCTAATGTAATGATTTTACCCACTTTTTCCGGATGATTTTTTGCTAAATATAAAGCTACATAGCCTCCCATGCTGTAACCAAAAATATCAATTGATGCAATTTTGTTTAGCTTTAAATAAGTTAATACATCGTCTGCAAACTGAGAAATGTTAAAGTTTTCTTTAAATGCTTCTCCTCCATGTCCTGAAAAATTTAGTAAATGAATGTCAAACTGATTGTCTAACAAAGACGCTATGGAATCAAATTGCGATTTACTTCCAATTGCACCATGAAGAACTAATAAATTTTTCATTTAAAGTTTAGAAATTCAGAAGTTGTTTCAATGCCGCTGCTACTTTATCTCCATTAGGTAATAATGTAGCCTCTAAAATAGAGTTTAACGGAATAGCAGGAGTATCTATCGAGCCAACAATTTCTATAGGAGCATCTAAATCTCTAAAGCAGTTTTTCTGAATACGAGCAGCTAACCCTAGTGTGAAAGAATTCTCTATAGATTCTTCGGTAACCAACATTACTTTGTTGTGTCTTTTGGTGGCAGCATACATCGCTTCTTCATCCAATGGGTTAAGTGTTCTTAAATCAATAATTTCTACCTGACCTTTAAACTGTTTGGCAGCTTCTAAACTCCAATAAACACCTCTTCCGTAAGTAATAATAGCAGCACTTTCGCCATTGTTAATTTTATCTGCATCAGCTTCAATAACGGTTCTGGCTTTACCGAAAGGAATTACATAATCTTCATCTGGCTCTACGGTTTTAGCACCTTCAGTACCTTTAATTTTACTCCAATATAAGCCTTTATGTTCAAAAATTACTACCGGATTAGGATCGTAATAAGCTGATTTTAGTAAGCCTTTTAAATCTGCACCTGTTGATGGATAAGCTACTTTTACGCCTCTGATGTTGGTAACCACAGATTCTACACTTGAAGAATGGTAAGGACCGCCCGAACCATAAGCTCCGATAGGAACTCTCAAAATCATGCTGGCAGGCCATTTACCATCAGATAAGTAATATGAACGACTTAATTCTGTAAACAATTGGTTAAGTCCTGGCCAAATGTAATCGGCAAACTGAACTTCAACAATAGGTCTTAATCCCACAGCAGCCATTCCAACCGTACTTCCTACAATAAAAGCTTCTTGAATAGGTGTGTTAAACACCCTGTTCTCGCCAAACTGTTGAGCCAAGGTAGCCGCCTCACGGAAAACACCGCCTAATCTGCCACCAACATCTTGTCCGTATAATAAACACTCTTTGTGTTTGCTCATTAGTTCTCTAACAGCAAACAAAGCCGAATCAACCATTACGGTTTTTTCTTTTCCTGCTGGTTCTCTAACTCCTTTTTCTTCTGTAATTTGAGTAGGAGCGAAACAATGTGTGGTTAAATCTTCAGGAGAAGGATCTTCTTCTTTCAGGGCAGCTTGGTAATCTTTTTCCACCAATTCTTTGGCTTTGCCTTCAATGGCTAACAATTCAAATTTTTGAATGCCCGATTTTTCGGCTAAGGCTTTTAATTTTGGGAAAGGATCTCTTTTGGCTGCTTCTTCCAAATCGTCTCTGTACCATTCTTTTCTAACCCCCGATGTGTGGTGGTTTAATAAGGGTACTTTAGCGTGTATAATAAAAGGCCGTCTTTCTTTTCTAACAATTTCTATCACTTCAGCAACCGTTTCGTAGGCAGTATCGAATTCAGTACCATCTATGGTTCTTACATCCATACCTTTAAAACCTTTGGCAAAATGGGTAATATCTTGAGCTCTGGTTTCCTCTGCACTGGCAGAAATATCCCAATCATTATCTTGTACCAAATAAATGATGGGTAATTTTTTTAGTACTGCCATCTGAAAAGCTTCAGAAACTTCGCCTTCGGTACAAGAGGCATCACCTAAGCTGCAAACAACAACTGGGTTTTCGCCTTTGAAATCTTCGGCTAAGCCTTCTTTTTCTTTGTATTGAAGTCCCATAGCAACGCCTGTGGCAGGAATAGCTTGCATACCTGTTGCAGAAGATTGATGAGGTATTTTTGGTTTATCATGGTCCTTTAAACTTGGGTGAGAATAATACGTTCTACCACCTGAAAAAGGATCATTTTTTTTGGCTAATAATTGTAACATGAGTTGGAAGGGAGTCATACCAATTCCCAATAAAATACTATCATCTCGGTAATACGGAAAAACAAAATCTTGAGGTTTTAGCTGCATGCCCATTGCCAACTGTATGGCTTCATGACCACGAGAGGTAGCATGAACATATTTAGCAGTTATTTCTTTATTGGCTTCGTACAACTCTGTGAGTGCTTTGGCTGTACTCATTAACTGAAAAGCTTGCTGTACAATATCTTTAGATAAAGTTGTTTTTCTTTTTTCTTTTTCTTCTTTTGCTATCGCCATTACTTAAACCTTTTTTTTACGAATGGTAAAGTTAAGTAAATAGATTAAAAATTTAACCCTCTATAAAATATTAACGGTTTTGGAGTTTTATTTTAAAAAATGATGGGATTGGAGATTTTACTTGCTGTCATTCAGGAGGAAACTTGTTTGAACAAGAAATGAAGTTTTACTTTGTGTTGCTGCTGAATAGAGACACATTCACTAAAACAGCTGTTTATTACGGCTTTCCTTTCAAATGAATTAATAAACGTTTTGAAGCTTTTTTGCCACTACTCAACAAGATTCCTCCTGAATGACAGATAGATAGTTAAGGTGTATTTTGTTTTAGCCAATCACTGGCTTGTAGCGAATGATTAATATTTGTGAAGATTCCTGTTTCCGTTGCACTTCACAGGAATGACGCACAGAGCGAGGATAATGCTAAATAGAAAAAATAGTACTAACCAACCTTCAACGTCATTCCTGAAATTTTCATTGAAAATTATCAGGAATCTTTATGATGACAAGTACTATTTAGATTTTGATTGGCGAGGTGCGGGGAATATAGTTAGTAGTTTATGTCCAAATTGTCAACTATTGTTA
>CAMPHX010000124.1 GCA_946886085.1 uncultured Flavobacteriales bacterium
TTTAAAATATATTGACAATTTTTTGAATTTCATCATACATATCTGCTTACATTTGGGTGTATATAATTGATTCATCCGTATATATAAATTATGCCCAATTTATGACACAACAATAGCAAAATACAAGAATAAATGATATTGCTAAACATATTTGAGACAACCTTGCCTCTGACAAACCCGGTATTAAAATTTCTTTTGATATTGGTTATAATTCTGTTTGCCCCTATTATTCTGAACAAAATAAAAATCCCTCATCTTCTCGGACTGATTATAGCAGGTGCCGTCATTGGACCAAATGGAATTAACCTAATGGAAAGGGACAGCAGTATCATCCTTTCAGGAACGGCAGGACTTTTATACATTATGTTCCTTGCAGGTTTGGAAATTGACTTAGCCGACTTCAAGAAAAACAGTAAGAAAAGTTTGGTCTTTGGATTATATACGTTCATTATTCCTATGACTTTAGGAACATTGACAGGACTTTACATTTTAGAATTTTCATTACTGACTTCTGTTTTGTTGGCAAGTATGTTTGCTTCTCATACATTGATAGCCTATCCACTAATTAGTAAAATGGGAGTTGCTAAAAACAAAGCTGTAAATATCACAGTAGGCGGAACAATGATAACAGACACATTAGCCCTTTTGGTTCTTGCCGTAATTGTAGGAATGACCACAGGAGAAGTCAATACCGAATTTTGGGTAAGGTTAACTATTTCGATTATCGTTTTTGGATTAATTGTTATGCTCCTTTTTCCAATTATTGGACATTGGTTTTTCAAGCGGTTTAACGACAATGTTTCTCAATACATTTTTGTTTTGGTAATGGTTTTTCTTGGTGCTGTTCTCGCAGAAATGGCAGGTATTGAAGCAATTATCGGAGCGTTTTTATCAGGCTTAGCACTTAACCGATTAATTCCGCATACTTCACCTTTAATGAACAGGATTGAATTTGTCGGAAACGCCATTTTTATTCCTTTTTTCCTAATTGGCGTAGGAATGCTTATTGACTATCGAGCATTTTTTAAAGATTTTGAAACGATAAAGGTTGCATCGGTAATGATAGTTGTGGCAACTACAGCCAAATTCCTTGCAGCTTGGATAACACAAAAAACCTATAAGTTTTCTGCTGATGAACGAAGATTAATATTTGGACTAAGTAATGCCCAAGCAGCAGCAACTTTAGCAGCGGTTTTAGTTGGTTACAACATCATTGTAGGAGAAACAGAAACCGGAGAACCAATCCGTCTGCTAGGTGAAAGCATCTTGAACGGAACAATTTTAATGATACTTTTCACGTGTACCATTGCTTCATTTGTCGCTCAAAAAGGAGCTAAGAATATTGCTCTCTTGGAAAGCACCGATACAACAACAGGTGACGAAGAAAACCAAGAAAAAATATTAATCCCTATCAGTAACATTGAAACAACAGATGAACTTATAAATTTGGGTGTGACAATAAAATCAAAGAAAAATAAAGATGGTTTGTACGCTCTAAGTATTGTAGACAATAACTTAATGGACGGTTCGGGAGACAAACAAGCAAAGAAAATTTTAAGTAAAGCAGCTGTTACTGCTTCGGCTACTGACAATTTAATACACGAATTACTTCGTTACGACCTAAATATTGTGAACGGAATTACGAGTGTAGCCAAAGAACATAAAATCACAGATTTAATATTAGGACTACATATTCATAAAGGAATTTCAGACTCTTTTTTAGGAAACTTGACTGAAGGCATTTTGACGAAATGCAACACTACAACATTGATATATAAACCGGCACAACCTTTCGGGACAATCAAAAGACATGTTATTATTGTACCTGAAAATGCAGAAAAGGAAATTGGCTTCCCGTTTTGGCTTATAAAAGTTTGGAACATAGCACGAAACTCAGGTGCTAAACTTGTTTTTTATGCGACAAAAGAAACACTAAAGTTTATACAGGAAATTCAATCTAAACACCCAATAGAGTGTGAATTTGAATATTTTAATAATTGGGATGACTTTTTAATACTTGCAAGAAACTTTCATAAAGACGACAATTTAATAATTGTTTTAAGCAGAAAGGATAAGCCTTCATTTCACAACAATATGACAAAAATACCATCGTATTTAAATAACTATTTTAAAGATACGAGTTACATATTAATATATCCAATGCAGATGGGTGTAACAGACACTTCAAAAATTGACTTGAAAAATCCGACATTTATCGAACCACTTGAAAAACTTGATGAAATTGGAAAAACAATTGCGAAAATATTCAAACGAAAATAAAATTAATACTAATTTAGAAATGACTGTAGTTACTTCTCCTAAAGTTAAAAAAAGTGCCATCGTCCTTATTTCAGTTGGATTATTGAACTTTGTGCACGGAATGCTCCACGTAATACAGTTCCTTCAATCAATGGTACTGATTGCATATTCGGCTGAAAGAACTGAGCCTCATTCGGAAAGTATTTTGGACAGCATATTACATCATCCTATGCTCGCCTTTTTGTGGGCAATTATAGGATTGTTAACATTCATAATAGGAATAAAAGACTTTCGACATCACAGGAAATGCGGCAATGGACACAAACATTAGCAGAAAATTGCCAAAAGCCACATGTCCAAGATGGTATAAGAGCAATGGCAAACACCAACCCTAAATAGCTGTTTTAATGATTTATAAACTATTTTTTTATATATTTGAAAAATAAGTCTGATAAAAAAAATTAGACCTATCTACCCAAATATGGTTGTATAGGTCTGACTCAGTCGACCTATATATAAGTTGGCGGTAATTAAAAAAACAAACAATGACTTCACTCACTTTAAAAAGTAAAAATGAAACACTAATCATCCTGTTATCTTTACTCGGAATGACTTTTCTTTTTCTTTGTAAAGATTTATTTCATTCTTTTATAATGGGTTATAATTTTTACATATCTGAATCTTTATTATTTGGTTTATTTTGGTTATTGTTTATTCCCTTTTTGATATTAAGTTGGAGACTATTTAAAAAATTTGGCAAGATTGTTAATTTAATTTCTCCATTATTTTTAAGCATTTTTCATATAGCTATTTTTTCAGTTTTTGTGTTTTCAATTTCAGCTCTATTTTTTAACCATACATTTAGTTTTCTCAGAGTTTTTTCAGACACCATAGCTGATTATGGATTCCCCTGTCTATTAATTTATGGTCTGGCATTCTTTATTGATCCAAAATTTCAAACAACGATAATTGACAAACAAGAAGACCTAAAACAAATACGGGTAGAATACAAAAATGGCGTAAAACTATTAGCACACAAAGATATTTTATATGTCAAAACTGAACGTCCGTATATTGCTATTGTTACTGTAGAAAAGACTTATCTTCATAGTAGCACACTGAAGGATTTTATAAAGAGAGTGCCAAAAGAGACTTTTATACAAGTCCACAAAAGTACCATAATAAATATAAGTCAAATCTACTCATACAAATCCAAGAAAAATGGAGACTATGATGTTGTTATGTTAAACGGAGAAATTGTAAAAGTAAGCCGAAACTTTAATGACTTCTTCAAAAAGTTTTCAAGGAGGAACCGTTTGGCATAATATGTACTCATTTGAGCCTATTTGATTTTGGGGAAGCGCTTGTCAGTAGTATTTTAGTTCAAAACAAAAATAACTCAAACTATGAAACGAATATTGATAGCCATTCTCTTGACAGTTATAATGTCTTCCTGTGCAAACTCTCAAGACCAGAAACCCAGACTTGTTGGAGCACCCTGTGAAGGATGTGAAGCAGTCTTGGAATATAATGACAGAGAACTTACAAACACCGATACACTGCCAGACTTTGATAAAGAAGGTGTTAAAATAAAGGTGGAGGGAACTATTTATCAAGCAGATGGAAAAACACCTGCAAACAATATTATTCTGTATGTATATCACACAAACCAAAATGGAATTTATGCACCAAACAAGAACTCTAAAGGATGGGGTAAAAAACACGGATACAATCGTACTTGGCTTAAAACTGATAAAGATGGATATTACTCATTTTATACGTTAAAACCTGCTCCATATCCGAACAGATCGGGAGCAGCACATATTCATTACACAATCCTTGAGCCTAATGGAAAGTATTATTGGCTCGGTAGCTGTCATTTTGAGGGAGACAGCCTGTTGACAAAAAATGAAATTAATCCTGATTCTCCAAGAGGAGGTCATTCAGGTTTATTGACCTTTAAAAAAGAAGGAGACTTATTGGTTGCAACAAGGGATATAGTTTTAGGCAAAAACATTCCAGGTTATGAATAAGCTATTATTGATTTTGATTGTACCAATGCTAATTAGTTCCTGTGTAGGGAAGTACAGTTCAGATGCACAGGAAGCCAACATTGGCAAAACTCAAAAAGAGCAAAATACTCTAACGAAAGACACTTTACAGGTAGATATATCCAATTCGAGCATTCATTGGAAAGGAACTAAAATGCGGGGAGCAGGAAAACACGAAGGACTCATCCAACTACAAGACGGATATTTTTTAACAGACCAAAATAAATTAGTTGGAGGTAAATTTACTATGGATATGAACACTATTCAGGTTACTGATATTCCTAAACACGAACCCGTTCCAAGGAAACGATTTAATGACCATATGAAAAGTGAAGATTTTTTCAATACAGCAAAATATCCAACCTCAGAATTCACAATTACAGAAATCGAAAATTTAACTGATGACAGCACTATGGTATCAGGAAATTTGACCATTAAAGACATTACCAAAAATATTTCATTTAAGGCTAAGAGTAGCGAAAAAAAATTTTCCTCAAAATTTACATTTGACCGATTTGAGTGGAATATTGCTTATGAAGGAAGTTGGGCTGATAAAACGTTAGTTGATAAGGATATTCAGCTAACAATAAATCTAAAAATAGAATAAAAACTACCGCCAACAATGGCTAAGAAAACATAGGGCAAATAAGGCTTTCAGCAAAGTTCGTTCACTTAGCAAACTTTCGTTTCGGTGGACAAGTAGTCGCTTCGAAAGCCCTACGTTTCTTAGCGGAGAAAGTGCTAAATTCAAGCTTTCGGCATTTATGAAAGTTTGGTGCAAGTCGACAAGAAAGTGCTTCGAAAACCCCACTCTACCCCAAATTTACCTACCCCCTATTAAAGCATTCGTAAAAAAACTCCAACCCTAAATTGCTGTTTTGATGGTTTATAAGTTATTTTTTATATATTTGGGAAAAATAAGTAAGCAAAAAATACATATATACACCCAAAATTAGTTATGTAT
>CAMPHX010000125.1 GCA_946886085.1 uncultured Flavobacteriales bacterium
GTATTACTTACCATTTGATCTTCAATGATTTTCTGACCTAAGGCATTGTAAACAGATACCATATAATTTTGTTCTATATCATCAAACTCTATTACTGTAACTTCGTTAGCTTTATAAATAGCTATTTGTTGTTCCATTCCATTAACAGTATTAGTTGCTTGATTTGACAACCTTAATGAAAAACGTTCTCCTGTTTCATATTCATCTATCATTACTTCTACTTCATTCATTGAAGTTAAATCATATACTTTACCTGTTTTGGTATCTGTTAACTCCATTACTTTATACTCATGAGCAAATTCCTCAAAATTAATAGCTTCAATGATATAGTTTCCAGAAACCCCAACCTCAACAGCTATAGGCAACACTACTTCATCATTATAATTGAATGAATTAATAACTAATTTTTTATTGTTATTCACACTATAGCTATAAATACTTGGTGCTTCCAGCACTCTACTTGGCAAAAAGGTTCCGTCATGATAATCATGATTAAGAGAAGCTAAATTGTTTAATCTTAATTTTAAAACATGATTATAAGGAGATTTTACACTCTTCACTTTTAATTGTACTTCAGTAAAAACATAAGGTTCTTCTGATAACTCTCCATTAGTTCTGTAAAATGTACTTGAAGCACTACCCGCCTTAGACGATTCCATAAAGGTTAATGTACCAGCTCCAACACTTTCTACCCAAAATCCTTGGTTTGGAGGTATGTAACCTGTAGTTGAAGCATCATACGTGCCATTATTGGTATTCCAAATATAGAAAGTACCATTTAATGTAGGTCTTGATAGATTTGCCCAATTAATCCATGATTGATAGGGGTTTCCTACTAAATTCCAAGAATTAGCAACCGGCATAGGAATATTTCCAAAATTAGGTGTCCCTCTGGTATCAAAAGTTTTTGCCTCCCAAACGGAATTAGAATCTTCTAACCAAATTTCAAAACCTCTAGCTGGTGTCAGTGCTTGGGTAGTGTCTGTCACAGTAACAAAACTTTGCGTATTCTCATCATAATAATATACCGACTGAAATGAAATGGCATTACCATCTACTCCACCTACCCCTGACATATATATTTCTGTTACAGTTCCTGTAGGGTCTGAATCCCATTCTCCTAAAGTGGCATTAGACACCGGAGAGCTCAAATCTCCCCACCCTGCATTTCTCTGAGAGATATGACGTTGAGCAATAAAAGTACCGGTAAATCCACCTGATGTATTTAAAAGTATTGCCGTACTCGTTGCATCAGATTTAAATGTAAAAGTTCCTCCTATATTGTTTAAAGGTCCATTAGGTACTTGTATAACATTATTTACTATAAAACTACCGGATTGAACATTTACTCCGTTTGAATTATTAATAATTAATACAGAAAATTGTACAGCAGATGTAGCATTATTTTGCATATTTTGAGCTACAGTTCCATTAAAAGTAATGGTTTTATTAACGAAGCTTCCTGTTGCGTTGACAACCAAATCTCCTTTAATGTTAAAAGCACCTGTTTGTATTGTATTTAAAGTACCATCTATTGTTATAGTATTCACATTTGTAGTGGTAGTTGCTGAAACCGTGTGTCCTAACGAAATGGTAACATCATCAGCAGCTCCGGGAATACACCCACAACTCCATGTGCTTGTGTTGTTCCAACCTCCTGTGGCTACAGAAACTATTGCCGAACTAGCTCCGGATGCTAAGGTGTAATAATCACCATCTGCAAATGAAACACCGGTAAAAGTTACTATCCCCCCCACATCACTAAAAGGGCCGTAGGTAACTACCCCTCCATCATTAAACACCCCATTATTTGACTCTACTAGTAAATAATAACCTCCCGCTCCAGGTAATGTTAAGCCGGATACATCATAAGCCACATCTACAATATTGGTAGTACCTGTTACATCTATTCTCCAAGTTCTGGTTAAACGAGCTCCTCCCGCAATGCTCGCAGGAATATCATTAGTTACATTAGACAACCCAACATTGTCATGACCTGAAATAACATAATCTCCATTATTTAAGGAAGCTGCTGAAAGCTGAACAATTCCTCTACCTTGAGCAGCTAAATTATTACCATCAGCTTCTTGACCAATACCAATAACACCAAAACGATGCGTTAACCCGCCATCAAAAGCATACATATCATTAGCAATGGCTATATTAAATTTAGAAGATAAATAATTATCTACTATGTTACGTTGTGCCGAATTCAATGCCGTATTATATAAAATTACTTCTCCCATATCGCCATCAAATGGAAAAGTATTAGTTGATGATGCTCCAACAGTATTCATCAAGTTACCGGTAGGAACACCATTAGCACCTACTCTTGAGCCTACCGAAGCTCCATTTTTATAACTATCAAAAGTTTGAGCAGTACCGTCCCACACAGAAGATGTTATTTGAAAAGCTGAAGAATTTGTTGTTATATTGTCTATAACAGCACTCGATGCATCTCGAACATAATACCTTATATCTCCTTGCCTACGATATGTTCCATAAAAATTTCCCTGATCAAACTCTCCAACATACAATACACCAACATGATTTGGTCTATACCCATTATATACTACATACTGTGTATTTTCAGTAGCATTTAAGGCGGCAATTCCTCCTCTTCTTAGCCAATCAGCGCCATCAAAACGAAGTCCATTAAACCCATAATAAGTTACAATACTTGGTTGGTTGGTAGAAGTTCCTTGTGTAAAATCATTACCATTCCCGGATTGATCCAGCCAAGTAGCAATATTAGGATGAGTTGCTGTAGTTACTGTATTTCCATCTAACCAAACTACATTGTTAGAGGAGTTACCAACTCCACCGGGACCGGTTTGTGCTATTAATGAAAGAGAACCAGTAAGGAGCAAAACAGTAAATAGATTTTTCATATATTTATGGTTTAATAATTATGTCTGTTGTAACGCAAATCTAAGCTAAAAGGTTGTATGTTTGAACTCTTTTTATTAGTTTTTTTGAAATTTACGTATTGTTACGGATAAGTATTGGTAAAAATACTTAGGGGTTACACCTTTTGTTCGGAATTTTATTGCGAAGCCAATCCTGTCCGTCATTGCTGATTCCTGACCATCATTGCGAACGACCATAGGGAGTGAAACAATCTTTCATTTGATTAGACAGATTGCTTCGCTTCACTATATGATGACGGTAACATTAGACAGATTGCTTCGTTCGTTTCCTCTCTCGCAATGAGGATAACGATGAGCAATAACGGTAAGATTATAAATCATCAAACAAATCCTTCCATTCTGGATTAAATGCATTGATTAAATCCAATTTCTTTTGTCGGGAACCTGCTTTTAATTGCTTTTCTCTTGCTATGGCTTCTTCTATTGAGCTATAATATTCATAATAAACCAATTTGTTCAAATTGTATTTTGCAGAAAAGCTGGTTTTGAAATGTTTGATTTTGTGTTGGTAAACTCTGTCCTTTAAATCACTGGTAACACCAATGTACAAAACCTCATTATTTTTGTTAGTTATGATATAAATACATCCACCTCTTTCCATAGAGCTAAACTAGTATTTTTTTATTTATGTTATTGATAAGCTAATTATGACCGTCATTGCTCCTCACTTCCGTCATTGCGAGGTTTTGGGTAGGCTTATGTGTGGGAAACCGAAGTAATCTGTTTTTAGATTAAACAGATTGCTTCGTTCGTACCTCTCTCGCAATGACGGTAACGATGGGCAGATTGCTTCGTGGAGTTTACCTGAGTAAACCGAAGGGTTGCACTCCTCTCGCAATGACGATAACGACTAAACAGACTTATAAATCTCCATCACTCGCTTATAAAAAGCTGCTTTACCGTATTGACTAATCACATCTTCTCTTAGTTGTTCTTTATTGTAATTGTTATACTCACGGTACATCTTAAGTAAAGCTTGAGCTAATTCTTCTACATTTTTAGGTTGTACCAATATTCCGTTACTATCGTTAACAATACATTCAGGACCTCCACAATAGGTAGAAATAACAGGAACTCCCCTAGAAAGTGCCTCTATTAAAACCACTCCAAATGTCTCGTAGTGGCTGGGTAAAACAAATACATCACAATCATCTAACTGAGTAATTACTTGTTCTCTGTTAATGTACCCTATTAACTTAATTTTTTGGTTAAGCTTAAATTGAGTAACCATGTACTCTAATTTTTCTTTTAACTCACCATCACCTGCTATTACTAATTCTACATCTTCCACATTTTCAAAAGCTATATTAAATGCGTTTATCAATTCTGCTTGACCTTTGAGTGGTATCAAATTAGCTATATTTAAAAACCGAACAATTTTTCGTTGCCTCTTGACATCTAGTAATTGCTTATTCTCAATATAGCTATCCAATACATTGGGCAACCATATTATTTTATTCTCTGATAAAGAAAATCGCTTGGTAAGTTGTTGAATCAATACTGGACTAACTGCATATAAATTGACTGATAAAGAAAATGCTTTTTCCAATTGTTGATTCAATTCTGAAGATACCTCTCCCATTATATATTGAGAACTGTGCTCCGTTATTACATAAGGTATATTGTACTTTTTATTTAAATCAATGGTTAATAATCCTGCATAAATCATATTATGAGCATGTATTACATCCGGTTTACCATAGTTATTAATATATGCCTGTAATGCAAGGTCACCATATTTTAACCACATTTCATACTTACTCAATGGCAAATTACTCTTTTTAGTTCCCCAAAAACCATCGCAACGAAGTACATCAATTTGATCTTTTATTTCATAGTGTAATGCCGACTGAAATGGAGTAAACGTTTTCTTGAATAAAGTAGTTAGTAATGCTATACTACTTAAATTTTTAGTGTGTTTATTATTTTTGCCTAACAACGCATTTATCAAACTCGAAAAAGAATATTTAAAAGTAAAGGATAACACTCCTACTTGATGTCCGTTTTGTTGTAATATCTTAGCTTGATCGTGTTGAAAGATACCTGCCATGGGAGCATGATTAGGAACATATTCTTCTGACGGTATAATGAGGATGTGCATTTTATATTTTTTGAAAAACTTTTATCTCAGTAGATGGGCTTTCCGTTTTTAACGAAATAAGTAATTTTTCAATTGGTTTGATTAAATTACCTATAAGCTTTCCTTTTTTCTCTCCTTTACGAACATTTTTAGTAATTAACCAAAAAAATTTTTTGATGAAGCGGTTATTGGTATCAACAGGATCGTTCATCAACACAAACATCGGAATAGTTTTCACATGCTTAAACCCTGTTTTTTCAA
>CAMPHX010000126.1 GCA_946886085.1 uncultured Flavobacteriales bacterium
AAAAATAAAATACCTATTTATCTAATAATAACCTTCCTCTATTAATTCAAAATCGAGTTGTTTTTTAATTAAATCGGCACGTTTTACTTTAATTTTTACTTCATCACCCATCCGGTATTCTTTTCCGGTTTTTCTGCCTTTAGCACAATAATTATCTTTATCAAAGTAATAATAGTCGCTAGCAATATCTTGCATTCTCACCATTCCTTCACACATGTTTTCTATGATTTCTACATAAATTCCCCATTCGCTAACTCCAGAAATAATACCCATAAATTCTTCTCCGATTTTATCTTTTAAGAATTCTACCTGTTTGTATTTAATAGATTTTCTTTCTGCTTCAGAAGCTAACATTTCCATATCAGAGGAGTGTTTACATTGCTCTTCCAGTTTAGCAGGGTTTACATCACCACCGCCATCTAAATAATGCTGTAACAAGCGGTGAGCCATTACATCAGGATATCTTCGTATAGGAGAAGTAAAATGCGAATAGTGTGAAAAATTTAATCCGTAATGTCCTACATTTTTGGTAGAATAAATTGCCTTTGCCATTGTTCTAATGGTAAGTTGCTCTATCATGTTCTCCTCAGCTTTTCCTTTTACTTCTTCTAATAAATGGTTGATGGAGTTAGCAACTTCTTTTCCTTCTGTAGCCAAACTATAGCCAAACTTTTTTACAAATTCCGATAGAGTTTGCAGTTTCTCTTGATTAGGTTCATCGTGTATTCTGTAAACAAATGTTTTAGGTTTTTTATTTTTTTCGGAAGGTTTCCCAACAAACTCTGCTACTTTTTTATTGGCAAGTAACATAAATTCTTCAATTAACTTATTGGCGTCTTTACTTTCTTTAAAATATACACCTAATGGTTTTCCATCTTCATCAATATGAAACTTCACTTCTAGTCTATCAAAAGCGATAGATCCGGTTTGGAAGCGTTTTTTACGCAATTTTTTTGCGAGAGTATCTAATATTAAAATTTCTTCAGCAAAATCTCCTTCACCTTTTTCAATACGTTCTTGTGCTTCTTCATAAGCAAATCTTCTATCCGAAAAAATTACTGTTCTTCCAAACCACTCACTAAGTACTTTAGCATCATCATCCAATTCAAAAACAGCCGAAAAACAAAGTTTAGTTTCTTGTGGGCGAAGTGAACAAACACCATTGGAAAGCATTTCGGGCAACATAGGTACAACTCTGTCCACTAAATAAATAGAAGTAGCTCTTTTGTAAGCTTCTTTATCTAAAATACTATCGGGTTGAATGTAATGTGAAACATCAGCAATGTGTACGCCTATTTCCCAGTTTCCGTTTTCCAATTTTTGAATAGATAAGGCATCATCAAAATCTTTGGCATCTGCCGGGTCGATAGTAAAAGTAGTTACGGCTCTAAAATCTCTTCGTTTTTTAATTTCCTGAGCTGTAATTTCTACAGGTAATTTTTCAGCTTCGCGTTCTACATTTGGTGGAAATTCGTAAGGCAAACCATACTCTGCTAAAATAGCGTGCATTTCGGTATCGTTTTCACCAGGCCTTCCCAACACATCTATTATCATCCCATAAGGATTTTTTTTATTCTCAGGCCATTCAGTAATTTTCGCTACCGCTTTATCGCCATCTTTTGCTCCTTTAAGGTTTTCGTTGGCAATAAAAATATCCATAGGCATTCTGGGGTCATCAATAGCTAAAAAAGCAAAGTTTTTAGATTTTTGAACAATGCCAATAAACTGTGTTTTGGCTCTTTGAATAATTTCAACAATTTCTCCTTCTAACTTGCTGCTGTTCTTCTTACTCGGATAAACATTTACCTTAACAATATCACCATTAAGGGCATTTTTGGTATTTTTTGCATGAATATAAATATCAGTATCAGCACCTTCTATAACCACATAAGCAGAACCACTTTGAGTCATATCTACTTTACCTTCTACAAAATTGGATGATGCTTTTAGTTTAAATGAACCTCTTTGCGGTTCAAATAACCTGCCTTGTTCTACCAATTCGTCTAAAATAATACTGATTAGTTTTTTGTTAGAAATATCTTTTATTCCTAAGGCTTTACTAATTCTTTTATAATTAAGTGCGGTAGTCGGATTTTGGTTAAAAATGGAAATAATTTGCTGCTCCAGCGTTTGTTTAAAGTTTCCTGACTTTTCTTTTTTGTTATGTTTTGGTGTCATATTACAAAGTAAATACTAAAAAAGTAATATTCCTCATTTTAAAACTCAAAATCATGCTTTAGGTGATTAATTGATAGAATGGTAATTCAAATTTAACTTTGTTTTAGTAAGTTGAAAATTTATTTACTCATTTTACTTTATAATAATTAAACTTTTTATTTACTTTCGTTTGTATGAAATGGAAATTAAATTTGATTCTACTTACCCTTATAAGTTCGTGTGTTGAAAACGAGCAAAAAATAAATACAGTTATGGATTTAGAGCAATTGCAAGAAGGAAGATGGTTGATGAATTTTCAATTAACACCTGAACAACGATTGCCCGTATTTTTTGATTTACAGAAAAAAAGTAACCAAATAGATGTGGTTTTTATTAATGGAGATGAAAAAGTTCCGGTAAAGAATTTTGTTTTTAAAGATAATAAATTTATTGCCGAAGATCCTGTTTTTAACTCGTGGTATGAAATAGAATTTATTGATAATAATCACATTAAAGGTAATTGGTTTAAGGATAAAGTGGATTATAAAGTTTCTTTTACGGCTGTTTTTGCAGATAAAAACCGTTTCCCAAAAACAAATAATCCCACCAAACAAGTTGATGTTAACGGAAAATGGAAAGTTGATTTTAGTGCTGAAAATCCTGATCAATATTATCCGGCAATTGGTTTATTCGAGCAAAATGGAGATAAGGTTACAGGCACATTTATTACAGAAACAGGCGATTATCGATTTTTAGAAGGTAATGTCTATGGAAATGAATTGCTATTGTCTTGTTTTGATGGTTCGCATGCATTTTTATTTAAAGCTACTTTAGAAAAAGATTCTTTAAAAGGACAGTTTTGGTCGGGGTTACATTGGGAAGAACCTTGGGTAGGCGTTAGAGATAATGATTACGAACTTACTCATCCCGATTCACTTACTTTTTTAAATGATGGTTATGATAAAGTTGAATTTTCTTTTGAAAATATTGAAGGAAAAACCATTAGCTTAAATGATGAAAGGTATAAAGGAAAAGTAGTTTTGGTTAACATTATGGGACCTTGGTGTCCGAATTGTAAGGATGAAACGGCTTTTTTAACAGAATTATATGAAAGAAAAAAAGAGGAAGGACTGGAAATTATAGCACTTTCGTTTGATAGAACGGAAGATAAAGAGGTCGCAAAGAGAAATATAGAAAAAATTAAAACTCATTTTAATACTCAATATGAGTTTCTTTTAGCAGGAAAGGCTAGTAAAATTGAAGCTGCTAAAGCGTTGCCTATGCTCAACCATATTATGTCTTATCCAACTACTATTTTTATTGATAAACAAGGCAAAGTAAGAAAAATACGTACTGGTTTTTATGGACCAAGTACCGGAAATTATCACATTAGATACGTTGAAGCAACCAATGATTTTATAGACAAGTTGTTAGGAGAATAAAAACTATTAATGGTAGTTAATGTTTTAATTTTGGTGTATTTCTGCTTCAAATAGTGCTGCAAAGTGTTTTTTTAGTTTTTCTTTTACTTCTTCCATATCTACTGCTCTGCCTAATTCTTGATACATGGAGGTAACTTGTTTGTCGTCAATTCCACAAGGAATAATATTCCCGAAATATGATAAATCGGGATGGACATTAAAAGCAAAACCATGCATGGTTACCCATCTGCTACAACGAACGCCCATAGCACAAATTTTTCTTGCTTTTCTTGGGTTGTCAGCATCTAACCAAACACCAGTGTAGCCTTCATACCTTCCTGCTTCAATGCCGTATTCTGCTAATGTTCTGATAATCATTTCTTCTAAAAAGCGTAAGTATTTGTGAATATCTGTAAAAAACAGGTCTAAATCTAAAATGGGGTAGCCAACAATTTGTCCCGGACCATGGTAGGTAATATCGCCACCACGATTTATTTTGTAATAGGTTGCTCCTTTTTGCTTTAGCATGGCTTCCGAAAGTAACAAATGAGCTTCATCACCACTTTTCCCAAGTGTATAAACGTGCGGATGTTCGCAAAAAAGCAAATGGTGTTGAGTTGGGATGTTAGTATTGTCTTTTCTATTTTGAATTTTAATATCTATGGTCTCTTTAAAAAGTTGCTCTTGAAAATCCCAAGCTTCTTTGTAATCTATTAATCCTAAATCGTTAAATAAAACTTTTTGCATGCTTAAAGGTGTTGAATTTTTATTGCTGAAGAGCAAAATCTAAATAATGATACAAATCTACCGGATGGTAATTAGGTAAATTTTCTCCTCTTTTATTACCCAATCTAACAATAACTAAACGTTTTGCAGGAATGGTAATAATATACTGACCCTGGATTCCTCTGGCGTAGAAAAACCTCATATTTTTATGTTCACCTGTCCAAAGCTGGAAACCATAAAAATCGACCATCTTACCCTTAGCATCTTTTAATCCCTGACGATAATTCATGGCTTGTTTTAGGTAATCTTCGCTAATTATGGTTTGTCCGTTCCATTTACCTTTGTTAATAATTAGCTGACCAATACGAGCAAAATCTCTAGCATTAGAATAGAAACAACAATAGGCTTTTTCTCTTCCATTTTCGTTATCTAAATTCCAAAGAGCTGCATTTTTTGCACCTAAAGGTTGCCAAATTTTTTCGCTCATGTATTCAGCAATAGTTTGTCCGGTAGCTTTTTCTAAAATAAATGAAAGAATAAGCGTGTTTCCGCCCAAATAACGCCAGGTTTTTCCGGGAGTTTCTGTTACTTCGTAATCTTTATTTAGTTCGTATAAATCTGTGCCATAATATGCTTTCGCCATATGTCCGAAGGGGCTTTTATAATCTTCATCAAAATTAATTCCTGAGCTCATGTTAAGCAGGTGTTTAATCTTTAGTTCAGGGTGGTTTTTATACTCCGGTAAGTAATCTGAAACAGGGTCATTAATACTTTTAATTTTTCCTTCGTCTATGGCAATTCCTACTAATAAGGCAATAAATGTTTTGGCGACAGAAAAAGAATTGGTTAGTGAATTTTGGTCATATCCTTTCCAATATTTTTCATAAACCAATTCACTGTCTTTTACCACTAAAAATGCAACGGGATCGTATTTTTCT
>CAMPHX010000127.1 GCA_946886085.1 uncultured Flavobacteriales bacterium
CCAAACGAGATTCCTCTACGTCTCGTGGGCTCGGAGATGTGTATAAAGAGACAGCCAATGGTTATTAAAAATGATCCTACTTTAATGTTTACTAATGCAGGAATGAATCAGTTTAAAGATTTATTCTTAGGTAATTCTCCTATTGTGGACAAAAGAATTGCTGACACTCAAAAATGTTTACGTGTATCAGGTAAGCACAACGATTTAGAAGAAGTTGGTGTTGATACGTATCATCATACCATGTTTGAGATGTTAGGGAACTGGAGTTTTGGAGATTATTTTAAAAAAGAAGCGATAGAATGGGCCTGGGAATTGTTGGTAGAGGTATATAAGATTGATAAAAACAGGTTATATTTTACCGTTTTTGAAGGCGATGCAGAAGATGGAACTCCTGAAGATACCGAAGCTTTTGAGCTTTGGAAAGAGCTCTTAGAAAAAAATGGACTAACAACAGATAAAATTTTAAAAGCCAATAAAAAGGATAACTTCTGGGAAATGGGCGATACAGGTCCATGTGGGCCTTGTTCTGAAATTCATGTAGATATTAGAAGCGATGAAGAAATTGCTAAAATTTCTGGGAAAGACTTAGTAAATAATGACCATCCTCAAGTTATTGAAATATGGAATTTAGTTTTTATGGAGTTTAACCGTATGGCTGATGGAAAATTAAAACCACTTCCTGCCAAACATGTGGATACAGGAATGGGTTTTGAACGATTGGCAATGGTATTACAAGGTAAAAAATCGAATTACGATACCGATGTTTTTTCTCCATTAACCAACAAAATAGCTCAGATTTCGGGTATCCCTTATAAAAACTCATTAGATACACAGTATAAAACCGATGTGGCTATTCGTGTTATTGCCGACCATGTAAGAGCAGTTGCTTTTTCTATTGCAGACGGACAATTACCTTCTAACAACGGAGCCGGATACGTTATTCGTAGAATTTTAAGAAGAGCTATCAGATATGGTTACAGTTTCCTAAACCTTAAAGAGGCTTTTATTTATGAGTTGGTAGAAATTTTAGCTCAACAAATGGGAACATTTTTCCCTGAATTGGTTAATCAACAAGAAATTATTACCAAAGTAATTAAAGAAGAAGAAGATAGCTTTTTGCGTACGCTTGATAAAGGCATTTCTCGATTTGAAAATTATATAGCAACAGCAACTTCAAAAACCATTGATGGTAAGTTTGCTTTTGAATTGTATGATACTTTTGGTTTTCCTATAGATTTAACTCAATTGATGGCAACTGAGAATGGTTTTAAAGTGGATATGATTGCTTTTAACAAAGAGTTAGAAGAACAAAAAAATCGCTCTAGAGCTGCTACTAAAATTGAAACTGGAGATTGGATTACTATTCAAAATGTTTCAGGAACTGAATTTATTGGTTACGATAATTTAGAAAGCGAAACAAAAATTGTAAGCTATAGAAAAATTAAAGCTAAGGATAAAGAACAATATCAATTGGTTTTAGAAAAAACGCCATTTTACCCAGAAGGTGGAGGTCAAATAGGAGACAAAGGTTATTTGGAAGTTAACGGAAAGAAAATTGCTATTTTAGACACTAAAAGAGAGAACAATTTAATTGTTCATTTTACCAAAGAATTGCCCGAAGATGTTATGGCACCTGTAAAAGCTGTTGTTAGTAACGATAGAAAACTAATTGCTGCTAATCACTCCGCAACACACTTATTACACCAAGCACTTAGAACAATTTTAGGTACGCATGTAGAACAAAAAGGCTCGTTGGTAAATGCCGATTATTTGCGTTTCGATTTTTCTCATTTCCAAAAAGTAAGTGATGAAGAATTGCAACAAATAGAAAACTTTGTGAATGAAAAAATTCAAGCTGCTATCAATTTAAACGAACACAGAGAAATTCCTATTGAAGAAGCTGAAAAGCAGGGAGCCATGATGTTGTTTGGCGAAAAATATGGCGATAAGGTACGTATGATTCAGTTTGGAGATTCTAAAGAATTGTGCGGGGGAATTCATGTAAATAACACCCAGGCTATTGAATTATTTAAAATTACTTCGGAAGGCTCTGTTGCAGCAGGAATCAGAAGAATTGAAGCAGTTACATCAAAAGGTGCAGCTAACTATCTAAAAGAAAAAATAGATACTATTACCAAACATCCATTATCAGGATTAGTGACCGATGAAATTATTAATAAAATAACTATTGCTCAGCATAATTTACTGCAACAATACGCTAAAGTAAGCGATATGCCTACTTTAAATATAATTTCTCCTTTAAATGGTTCGTTACAAATAGATGTGTTGAGTAATGCTATTGCAGAATTTACAAAAATTAAGTTGGATGCGGCTATTATTGATGAATTGAATAACATCAAAAAAGCGATGCTTAAAGAAGAAGAGCAAAAAGGAAAAGAACAAGCAAAAGCCATTAAAGAAGAATTGCTGAATGAAGTAAAAAATATTAATGGCGTTAATGTAATTACCAAAAAACTAACTGCTGTTGATGCAGCAACCATTAAAGATTTGGCTTTTCAGTTGAAAGCTCAAATAGATAATTTGTATTTGGTATTGGGTGCAGAAATTAATGGAAAACCTAACTTAACCATTGTCATTTCTGATAATTTAGCTAATGAAAGAAAATTACATGCAGGTAATATTATTAGAGAAGCTGCAAAAGAAATGCAAGGAGGAGGTGGTGGTCAGCCATTTTTTGCAACAGCAGGTGGTGCCAATATAAATGGGTTAGATGCAGCTATGGAAAAAGCATTAGCAGTTTTAAATTAATGCTTAATTTAGCACTTCATTTTTTCATGAGGAATTTTATTTATATAGCATTAGTAGTACTTTTGGTCAGTTTTGTACCGCATAAGTATTATGTATCTATTACAGAAATTAACTTCAACGAAAAAGAACAATTGTTTGAAGCTTCTATTAAGTTTATTGGTCACGATTTAGAGTACGCCCTAGAAAAAGAAGGTCATCCAAAATTACACCTTGGCACAGAAAAAGAGCATGAAAAAGCCAATGAAATCATTTTTAATTTCATCAAAAAACATATTGAAATTTTTGTAAACGATAAAACTGTTGATATCCACTTTTTTGGAAAAGAAGTGAGAGATGATGATGATATTTTGGTTTATTTTACTTCATCACCAATAGATTCAATAAGTTCCGTAGAAGTAAAATCAACCATCTTAAATAATTATTTTGAAGAACATGTAAACATCATCTACCTTACAGTTGGTGAACAACGCTTTAATTTTAGATTAAACGACTATAAAAAATCAGAAAAACATCAAATAAAACAGGAATGAAACGAATTACTTTAGCCTTAGTATTAGCAAGTGCATTTGGCATTATTAACGCACAAGAAAACACCAATAAAAACAAATTTAGACAGTTAAAAGAAGAATTTGCTACTCCTAACATTTACAGAACGGCTTCCGGTGCTCCAGGACATGGATATTATCAGCAAAAAGCAGATTATATTATTGATATTACTTTAGATGATAAAGAGCAAAAAATTTACGGTAAAGAAACGGTAACTTACAAAAATAACTCTCCCGATAAATTGGAATATCTTTGGGTTCAACTCGATCAAAACATGAGAGCTAGGGATTCTGATACCAAATTAATTGAAACAGGAAGCATTAATGAAAAGATGTCGTTTAAGGAAATTGCTGACTTACATAATAATTTTGATGGTGGTTTTAAATTAGATTATGTTAAAGATGTATCAGGAAAAGACTTGCCTGTCACCATTAATAAAACCATGATGAGAATAGATATGCCCAAACCATTAATGCCTGGAGCAAGTTATACGTTCAAAATAAAATGGTGGTATAACATTAATGATAGAGACGAAATTGGTGGTCGCTCGGGTTATGAATATTTTGAAGAAGACAGTAATTATTTATATACTATTGCTCAGTTTTACCCTAGAATGGCAGTTTATAATGAAGTAGAAGGCTGGCAACATAAACAATTTTTAGGTAGAGGAGAGTTTACTTTGCCTTTCGGAGATTTTAAAGTAAATATTACAGCTCCTGCTGACCATGTGATTGCATCAACAGGAACATTAACCAATGCGAATAGCGTACTTACTTCCGAGCAAAGAAAAAGATTTTCAGCGGCTCAAAATGAATATAAGCAACCAGTAATTATCATTACTCAGGAAGAAGCTGAAAAGAATGAAAAATCTAGGTCTAACGAAACCAAAACATGGAGTTTTAGTGCTACCAATGTTAGAGATTTTGCTTTTGCTTCATCAAGAAAATTTATTTGGGATGCAATGGCTGTTGATTTAGGAAGCACAAAAAGTTTAGCAATGAGTTATTATCCTAAAGAAGGAAATCCACTTTGGGAGCAATACAGTACTAAAGTTGTTGCACATACATTGAAAAGCTATTCAAATCACACCATTACTTACCCTTATCCAGTAGCTATTTCTGTTCACTCTAAAAGAATTGGAATGGAATACCCAATGATTTGTTTTAATGGTGGAAGACCAGAATCAGACGGAACGTATTCTGAAAGAACAAAATATGCTATGATTGGCGTAATTATCCATGAAGTGGGACATAATTTTTTTCCTATGATTATTAACTCTGATGAAAGACAATGGACTTGGATGGATGAAGGTTTAAATACTTTTACACAATACTTGTGTGAGCAAGAATGGGAAAGAGATTATCCTTCTCGTAGAGGTCCTGCACACAAAATTGTTGACTATATGAAAGGAGATAAAGAATACATTTCTCCTATTATGACTAACTCAGAATCTATTTTTCAATTTGGTAATAACGCTTACGGTAAGCCAGCTACGGCTCTTAATATTTTGAGAGAAACCGTAATGGGAAGAGAATTATTTGATTTTGCTTTTAAAACCTATGCCGAAAGATGGAAATTTAAACACCCAACACCTGAAGATTTTTTCAGAACGATGGAAGATGCTTCTGCAGTTGATTTAGATTGGTTTTGGAGAGGTTGGTTTTACACTACCGACCATGTAGATATTGCCATCAAAAATGTAGATTGGTTTAAAATAGATTCTAAAAATCCGGAAGTAGAAAAAGCTATTCAGAAAGAAATGAAAGCTAATGAGCAGAAAGGAATTGGCGAAATAAGAAACCCTAAGGAAGTAAAAGAAACGTACGAAGAACAAGATCCTTCTATCATGGATTTTTATGATAAGTATGATCCTTTTGAAGTGAATTTAATTGATAAAGTAGAGTATCAAAAATACTTATCT
>CAMPHX010000128.1 GCA_946886085.1 uncultured Flavobacteriales bacterium
AGTTATTCCTGATTCAAATAAAAATGTATATTTGTCGTCCCGAAATTTGAAAGGGACTAAAGTAGTAACTGCCTCTGAAATAAATACTTACGATATTTTGAATGCAAATATGGTAGTTATTTCGGAAGGATCTATAAGCAAAATTGAAGGAATTTTAAGAAAATAATGTAAGATGGAGATTATAATTAAACCTGTTATTACTGAAAAAATGACTTCTCAAACGGAGAAGTTTAATCGTTATGCTTTTGTTGTAAACAAGAAAGCCAACAAAATTCAAATTAAAGATGCAATTAAGGACATGTATAATGTAACAGTTGAATCTATTAATACAATGAATTATGCTGGTAAATCTAAATCAAGATATACAAAAGCAGGATTAGTTTCAGGAAGAACAAATAATTACAAAAAAGCAGTTGTAACCTTATCAGAAGGAGAAACGATAGACTTTTTTAGTAATATTTAAGACGTAAAGTATTTTATTAACTATACGGGGGATACAACCCTCTAAAGAGATAAACAAAAATGGCATTAAGAAAATTGAATCCCATCACTCCGGGACAAAGACATAAGATTGCTAGTGATTTCAACGAAATTACAACATCTACACCAGAGAAATCTTTAACCAAAGGTAGAAGTAAATCAGGTGGTAGAAATAACGTTGGAAAAATGACCATGAGATATATTGGTGGTGGTCACAAGCAAAAATCAAGAGAAATAGATTTCAAAAGAGAAAAGGACGGAGTTCCTGGTATCGTTAAATCTGTTGAATATGATCCAACAAGAACTGCACGAATTGCATTAATTTATTACAAGGATGGAGAAAAAAGATATATTATCGCTCCAAACGGTATTAAAGTAGGACAAGAAATTGTTTCTGGAAAAGGTGCAGCACCAGAAGTTGGAAATACACTTTTTATGTCAGAAATTCCATTAGGAACAGTAATACATAACATTGAATTAAGACCAAACCAAGGAGCTAAATTAGCTAGAAGTGCAGGTTCTTATGCACAATTAACTGCAAAAGATGGAAAATTTGTTGTTGTTAAACTTCCTTCAGGAGAAACAAGATTAATTTTAGCTACATGTCGTGCAACAATTGGAACAGTATCTAATTCTGAACACATGTTAGAGAGATCTGGTAAAGCAGGTAAAAGTAGATGGTTAGGAAGAAGACCAAGAGTAAGAGGTGTTGTAATGAATCCAATTGATCACCCAATGGGTGGAGGTGAAGGTAGAAATGCTGGAGGTCACCCAAGATCTAGAAAAGGATTGCCTGCAAAAGGATACAAAACAAGATCTAAAAAGAATAAATCAAGTAAATACATTATTGAAGGTAGAAAGAAATAATTAAATTATGAGTCGTTCGTTAAAAAAACCACCGTTTGTTCATTATAAATTGCAATTAAGAGTTGACGCAGCTCAGCAATCTGGAAAAAAAGCAGTTATAAAGACTTGGTCTAGAGCTTCAATGATTACACCTGACTTTGTTGGGTTAACAATTGCAGTTCATAATGGAAATAAATTTATACCTGTATATGTTACAGAAAATATGGTAGGACACAAGTTAGGAGAATTTTCTCCAACAAGAAACTTTAGAGGTCATGCTGGTAACAAAAAGGATAAAGGTAAAAGATAAAAATTAGTATATCATGGGTGTTAGAAAAAAAGAAAGAGCACAGCAATTAAAAGAGGCTAAAAAAACATTAAGTTTTGCAAAACTTAATAACTGTCCTACTTCTCCTCGTAAGATGAGAAAAGTATCAGACATGATTAAAGGACAAGATGTTTTTAAAGCATTAGGTATTTTACAATTTAGCCCTCAAGATGCTGCTAAAAGATTAGAAAAATTATTAAGATCTGCAATAGCTAATTGGGAAACCAAAAATGAAGGAGCAAGACCTGAGGAAAGTAACTTAATTGTTAAATCAATACAAGTGGATAGTGCTAGAATGCTGAAAAGAATTCAGCCAGCACCTCAAGGTAGAGCTCACAGAGTTAGAAAAAGATCAAATCATGTTACATTAATCGTTGATAGCAAAAATTAAAAATAGATGGGACAAAAAGTAAATCCAATTTCAAATAGATTAGGAATCATCAAAGGATGGGATTCTAACTGGTATGGTGGAAGATTCTATGCAGATAAAATAGTTGAAGATTACAAAATTCGCGAGTATTTAATGGCTCGTTTGCAAAAAGCAAGTATATCTAAAATCATTATCGAAAGAACTTTAAAAGTAATTACTGTTACTATTAATACATCACGTCCAGGAATTATTATTGGTAAAGGAGGTCAGGAAGTTGACAAATTAAGAGAAGAGTTAAAGAAAATTACCAGTAAGGAAATTCAAATTAACATTTTTGAAATTAAAAGACCTGAGTTAGATGCTAAATTAGTTGCCGATAACATTGCTAAGCAAATAGAAGGAAGAGTTTCATTTAGAAGAGCTGTTAAAATGGCGGTAGCTTCAACAATGAGAATGGGAGCAGAAGGAATTAAAGTATTAGTATCAGGTAGATTAGGTGGAGCTGAAATGGCAAGGTCTGAAGGATATAAAGAAGGAAGAACACCATTACATACTTTTAGAGCTGATATTGATTACGCATTAACAGAAGCTCATACAACATACGGAAGAATTGGAGTAAAAGTATGGATTTGTAAAGGAGAAGTTTATGGAAAAAGAGATTTGTCTCCAAACATAGGCTTAGATAAAGGAAAAAGAGAAAGAGGCGGAAAAGGTGGAGATAATTCAAGACCAAGAAAACCAAAAGGAGCTTCAAAAAGAAAATAATTATAGAATACAACAGTAGTAAAAGATAAAATATCATGTTACAACCAAAAAAGACGAAATATAGAAAAATGCAAAAAGGCCACATGAAAGGAAACTCTCATAGAGGCTCACAAATAGCATTTGGATCATTTGCTATCAAATCATTAGAGGAGTGTTGGATGACAGCTCGTCAAATTGAAGCAGCAAGGATAGCAGTTACAAGATACATGAAAAGAGAAGGACAAATTTGGATTAGAGTATTTCCAGATAAGCCTGTAACTAAAAAACCAGCTGAAGTAAGGATGGGTAAAGGTAAAGGTAGTCCTGAATTATGGGTTGCTACTGTAAGACCAGGTAAAATTATTTTTGAAGCTGATGGTGTTCCATTGGAGATTGCTAAAGAAGCATTAAGATTAGCAGCTCAAAAATTACCAGTGAAAACAAAATTCATGGTAAGAAGAGATTATACAGAATAAGCCGAAATATACAAATCGAGAATTATGAAACAAATAGATATTAAGGATTTATCATTAGATGATTTGAATGAAAAGTATCAAGAACAAAAAGATGCATTAAGACGTGTTAAATTAGCACATTCAGTATCACCACTTGAAAATCCTGCTCAAATTAAACAAGTAAGAAGAACAGTAGCCCGATTGAATACTGAAATCAGAAAAAGAGCAATTCAATCATAAATTATAGTGATAATGGAAAATAGAAATTTAAGAAAAGAAAGAATAGGTTTGGTTGTTAGCAACAAAATGGATAAATCTGTTGTTATTTCTGTTGAACGTAAAGTTAAACACGAAATCTACGGTAAATTCGTAAAGAAATCAACCAAATTTATGGCTCATGATGAAAAGAACGATTGTAATATCGGTGATAAAGTAAAAATCATGGAAACAAAGCCATTAAGCAAAAATAAATGTTGGAGATTAGTAGAAATTATTGAAAGAGCTAAATAATTATGATACAAGCAGAATCAAGATTAAAAATTGCAGACAACAGTGGAGCCAAAGAGGTTCTATGCATTAAAGTGTTGGGCGGAACTAAAAGAAGATACGCTTCAATAGGAGATGTAATAGTTGTTTCTGTAAAACATGCTATGCCTTCAGGTAACGTTAAAAAAGGTGCCGTAGCAAAAGCAGTTGTTGTAAGAACAAAAAAAGAAATTAGAAGAGTAGATGGCTCATACATCAGATTTGATGATAATGCAGCAGTTATTCTTAATGATGCAGGTGAAATGCGTGGAACTAGAATTTTTGGACCAGTAGCTAGAGAGCTTAGAGAAAAAGAATTCATGAAAATAGTTTCTTTGGCACCTGAAGTTTTATAAATTGATATTATAGAGAATAGTTAAGTTATGTCTAAATTACACATTAAAAAAGGCGATACAGTAAAGGTAATTGCCGGTGAATCTAAAGGAGCAGAAGGCGTTGTGAAAAAAGTTTTCACAGAATCTTTACGTGCTATAGTTGATGGAGAAAAAATTAAAAAAATCTCTAAACATACTAAGCCAAATGCTGCAAATCCTAACGGTGGAATTATTAAAGAAGAAGCATCAATTCATGTTTCTAATTTAATGGTTGTTGATCCTAAATCAGGAAAACCTACCAGAACAGGAAGAAAATTAGATAACGAAGGAAAAAAAGTTAGATACGCTAAAAAATCAGGGGAGGTGATATCATGAGTTACGAGCCAAGATTAAAAAGACAATACAAAGATGAAATTACACCATCTTTAATGAAAAGATTTGAGTACTCATCAGTAATGCAAATTCCTAAATTGGAAAAAATTTGTATTAACCAAGGAGTTGGTGATGCTGTTACTGATAAAAGACTAGTAGAATCTGCAGTAGAAGAAATTACTACCATTACAGGTCAGAAAGCAAACCCTACTTACTCTAAAAAAGATATCTCTAACTTTAAGTTAAGAAAAGGGATGCCAATTGGAGCAAGAGTTACACTTAGAGGTGATAAAATGTACGAATTTTTGGACAGATTAATTGCTGTTGCATTACCTAGAACAAGAGACTTTAGAGGAATTGAACCAAAAGGGTTTGATGGAAGAGGAAACTTTACATTAGGTATTAAAGAGCAAATTATATTTCCTGAAATTGATATAGATAAAATTAAAAATGTAAGTGGAATGGATATTACATTCGTTACAACTGCAAAAACTAACGAAGAAGGTCAAGCTTTATTAAGTGAGTTTGGATTTCCATTCAAGAAAAAATAAAAAGATATGGCAAAAGAATCAATGAAAGCTCGTGAAAGAAAACGAGAAGCAATGGTTGAAAAATATGCAGAGAAAAGAGCAGCATTAAAAGCTGCAGGAGATTGGGATGCATTACAAAAATTACCTAAAAACTCATCAAAAGTTAGATTACATAATAGATGTAAATTAACTGGAAGACCAAGAGGTTATATGAGACAATTTGGAAT
>CAMPHX010000129.1 GCA_946886085.1 uncultured Flavobacteriales bacterium
TCCTCTACGTCTCGTGGGCGGAGATGTGTATAAGAGACAGATAATTAAATCAACTGTATTATTCTTTTTCAGGTGATTCATTCTATGTTCCGTCAATTTTTTTCCAATTCCTTTTCCTTGTTGGTTTGGTTTAATCATGTCCCAAGAAATTCGAGCAGTTTTTTCTTCAGGAAAATAATTAATTCCTCCCGCTGCAATAATTTCATGGTTTTCTTCCATCACAAAGTAATCTTCTATTTCTTTGTTAAGATATTCTTTTAAATCATCTTCTTCACTTGGGGCAAAGAAATTTGGGGTGTTTAATTTTAGAAGTTTAATCACATCTTTTTTGTCGCTTGGTTTATAA
Organism: uncultured Flavobacteriales bacterium; assembly: GCA_946886085.1. The sequence goes on from CAMPHX010000129.1 coordinate 347, forward strand.
GGTCTTATTCTCAAGGTCATTTTTCAAATGTATTAAAAATAGCTTAAAAATCAAGTAAATGGTTTTTGTTAGTAAACGAACAAGATATCTCTAGCTTCATTTTACTAAGCTTCGTTCCTCAACTTGTAAAATTTCGATCGATATGACATTCAAATTGAATATTAACTTATAAATACTCATAAGTACTTCTCACTTAATAAGCTCCATTTCTTTTTCTAATGAACCATTCGGTGGAGATAAGGGCTAAAATTAAAAAGAAAATCCATTTGATGTGAATGATTTCCTTGATGTCGGTTTCTTCATAAATAACAGAAGAAATGGCTGTATTTTCTTTTATAAGTTGCTCTAATTCATTCATTTCAAGTGGTAATACCATTTTTCCATTGTATTTATTAGCAACGTTTTGAAGTAATTGGTGGTTGGCAACCGTATTGTTCAATTCCACCAACAGCGGATTAATTTGTAACTGTCCTTTAACTACATATTGCTCTCCTGAAAAAGTGGTTGAAGCCAAATAAGAATAACTGCCAATAGGTAAAATTCCCGCATTTAACACGTAGGCATTTCCACTTTTATTGAAAACAAATTGATAATCAACACCTGCTTCATTTTTAAGCTCTAGTTTCACTTCGGGAGTATTTACCAACTCATAACTATTGTTGTACAATTCTGCATTAAAAATAATCTCTTGGTTCTCATTAAACTGATTGTCAACAATTACTCTGAACTTATCTTTATTATCTTTTACAGACAAAAACTGAACAGTTTTGTTGATGATTTCATCAAAAGCTTGGTGATTATTGTTTTTAGCAAATTCATTTAATCGCCACCTCCATAATCCTTCACCACTTATAAAAGCTGTTTTGTTTTTACCTTCCTGAAAAAAGACCATTAAAGGTTGTTCGGTGGCTACATTCCCTATTTTTTGGTTAAATAAAACATAGGCTTTTTCTTGTGGCAGGTAAGTCCCTAAAATACTTTCTATAGGAGGAAAATTAGGCACTTGTTTTAAGGTAGCTTCTGATAAATTAAATAGTGGGAAATTTTCTGTTAATGCCGGAGTGGTGGTATTAGAGCGTTGGTTCGATTGTAATACTTTTATGTGTGTCTGAAATTGATTAAAAGCATTGGTGTTGGATTGATTTCCTAAAATATAAAGTACAGACAGGTTTTTCTCGCTAATTTTTTTCAACCAAACAGGAGAATAAGTTGGGAATTGGTGGAGCACAACAAGATTGTAAGGTTCAAAGTTGCCATCAAAATCATCAAAATAAGTAGTACTGACTTCATAATTTTCATTGGTTTCAATACTAGTCTTTAGTGCTTTTAAATCCGGGTGTGGAGCGTGGGCTAAAAGTAAAATATGTTGCCTGCCATCCAATACATCAATATAAACATCTTTGCTGTTATTTTTTGTACTTACTTCGTTTGCTAAAGCAGAAAAAGAAATGGTATAATGTTGCACGCCTTTTTCTTTGGCTTCTAGGATAATGGTTTCTTCAATTAATTGATTGTTTTTGGTGATGTCGTAAGTTTTGTTAAACACCACTTTGTTTTTATAAGTAACACTAAGGGTAGTTTTTTCTCCTTTACAAGATTGGGCAAGACCAAGAATTTCAATAGGAAATTTATTGTTTAAGAAAGTGATTTTGTTAGCAATGGCTTCTTTCAACACAATATCGGATTGAATGGTAGTATCTCCCAACGCAATAGTATAAATAGGGTAGTTGGTGTTTTCGGCAGAATAGACGGGATTAAAACCTTCGTTGTAAACGCCATCAGAACTTAAAATTAAAGCTCCGATATTTCGGTTGTAAAATTTGGTTTCAACTGCTTCAAACAATTCGGCAATGTTGGTGGTTTTTTCAGCAAAATCTATAGTACCTTCTTCTTTCACCTTCTCTCCAAAAGTGAAAAATTTCACCTCATAATCTTTCTCCAACTTTTCTTTTAGAGCGTTTAATTCTTTAAGGTAATTAGTCGCATAAAAAGCTGAATCTTGATGAATGAGTAGCGAGTTGGAATTATCCTGTGCAAAAATGATAATGGGTTTTTCTGTTTTATTAAATATGGTTTTAATAAATGGAGAAAGTAATAGAAAAGCAATGATGCTTACTGCCAAAAAACGAAAAACCAGCAAACTGTTTTTTAGCCATTTGGCTATTGCATCGAGTTTAGATTCTTTGTAATATAAAACACCCGCATAAATACCTCCTAAAAGGAAACAAAGAAGAATCATCCAAATAGGATAGTCTGTTGTAATGTTTATAGCTGTTAGCACAAGTTTTAGTTTTTACTGATTCGTAAAATTAAGATTATTTTTCAGTAGTTAAACTCGAACAAAAACTTAGTGCTTTTATTTTTCATTAAGTGCTTTAAGTCTAATTTGAGTAAGTACTTTTTTAGTGTAGAGTGGGAAGTCTCCGTTCATCATCCAGTGGTAGTAGCCGGGTTCTTTTTCTAATACTTCTAAAACAGCTTTTCCTTTGTGTTTACCAAAGTTAAATACTTCAACATTGTTTTTATCATAAACGATACGTCCTAATAAATCAACATTGTTGGTAGCTTTAGAGAATTCAGAAAGAAAAGCTACATTATTTTCTAAGCTATCGTATTTTTCAACTTGTGCAAGAAGAATCTCCATAGTGGCAATAGTATCGGCTTCGGCACTGTGGGCACCAACTAAATCTTTATCACAATAGAATTTATAGGCAGCAGATAAGGTTCTTTGTTCCATTTTATGGAAAATGTTCTGAACATCAACAAGGTTTCTTTTGGTGATATCAAAGTCAACTTCAGCTCTTAAAAATTCTTCTGCCAACATGGGAATATCAAACTTATTGGAGTTGTAACCTGCCAAATCGCATCCTTCAATAAAATTGGCTAATTCTTTAGCCATTTGTTTAAAAGTAGGTTCGTTTTTTACATCATCATCACCAATTCCATGTATGGAAGTAGATTCTGTAGAGATAGGTATAGTAGGGTTTACTCTTCTGGTTACAATGTCTTTATTTCCGTTAGGATGAACTTTAACAATAGAAATTTCTACAATTCTGTCGGAAGCAATATTTAATCCGGTTGTTTCTAAATCAATAAAAGCAAGGGGCTTTGTAAGGTTTAATGGCATAATGTTTTTTTAAGGAGTTACAGTAAAATCTTTATTGATAAACTGTTCAAAATCACTTTTTCCTTTAACAAGTATATCTTCGCTTTTTGGAGCGAAGCCGGGAGCATCAATCATAACATTATAACTTCCTGGTATTAGAGTAATAACAAAACTTCCATTTTTAGCATTCGGAGTGTAGTTTCCTATTTCTTCTTGAGTTCTATTGTCGGTAACAATTACAAAAGCATCAGTAATAACTTCTTCAGTTCCTTCTTTTACAATTTTAGATTTAATGATGGTTTGTCTGTCATCATATTCATTAAATTTAACTTTATAGATGTCTAAATCACCATAAGAATCTTTTCTCCAAGCGGAAATATAGGCATGTCTTTTATCTTCTGTAAAAGAAATACAAACATTATCTTCTGGGGTGTTTAATGGAAAGCCAATGTTTTCTGCTAAAGACCATTCGTTAGTTTCAGAATTCCAAGTTGATTTAAAATAATCGAAACCTCCCATGCTGTTATGTCCTTTAGAGGAAAAGTATAGGGTAGAACCGTCATAAAATAAATTCGGAAAATCTTCATCATAAGGTGTATTGATGTTTGATCCTAAGTTTTGAGGCTCAGCCCATTCTCCTGTGGGTGATTTTCTGGTCATCCAAATATCTTTACCACCTAAACCACCATCTCTTTTACTTGCAAAGAAAAGCGTATTTCCATCGGCAGAAATAGTAGCAGCACTCTCAAATTCTTTAGAGTTGACACTTTCGTCCATTATTTCAATTTTTTTAGGTCTTCCTTTTACAATTTTAGAAGTATAGATATCTCCATAATCTTTAATATGATCGAGATAAACAAAAAGTAAATCGGCATTGTAAGAAAGACCAACAACTTGTTCATCATAAGCAGAATTTACCATCATTCCGGCACCTTTAGCTTTTACAAACTCACCATTTTCAACTTCAGAATAAAATACATCGGAAGAATAATAACCATCAAACTCTCTCATTCCACCAACTACGCCTTTTCTTCTGGTGGTAAAATATATTGTTGATTCATTTGGTGTAACAAAAGGATAGTAATCCGGATATTCAGAATTAATTAACTCACCAATATTTTCAAAGCTAATATCAATAGGGCTAACAACTAATTTTTTAGCATTTTTCATCATTTCTAACTCTCTATCAGCTTGTTCTTGCAATAATCCTACTCCCGATTTTTTATATTTCTCCATTGTTTCAATGGCTTCATCCAACTTAAGGTTGTAGTGATAAGCTTTAGCTAAGTAGAAATCTACATCGGGATCTGATTTTCTTTCGGAAGCGGATTCTAAATATTTAACGGCTTTAGATTTATCACTATTGATATGCAAAACACAAAAACCGGCTTTAAAAGGATATTCGGGATTTTTAGGATCTTTCTCCATTAACTTTTCATAGACAACAAGAGCATCTATAAAGTTTCCATATTTAAAATGTTCAGCAGCTTCTTCAGGGTCAATACGCTGAGAAAAGCTCGTAAATGCTAAGCTTGTGAGTAATAGGGTTAATATGTATTTTAAGTTGTTCAATTTTTTGTGAAAGATACAAACTTAATACCAAATGTAAAAACTATTTTAATTCAATTATTACATATTGATAAGGCTCATATTTGGAAATGTTTTCTGAGTCGTTTGCATAAGCAGGTCCTTGAACTAAACTGCTGGTTTTATTAAATATAATTTTTGATTTATCAACTCCTTTAGTAG